>NZ_BBSK01000062.1:0-53661 GCF_001319805.1 Burkholderia sp. E168m22 | reverse complement strand
TGAAGCGTGCGCGCGCCGGCTGGCGCGGCAGGCTTCGGTCGGACAGGGTCAATGTCGCCCGGTGCCTTCGATGAGTGCGTCGACGCCGTAGGCGCGCGCGAGGCTGGCGAGCTTCGGAGGGAGATTGAGGATGTCGAGGGCTGTGCCGCGCACTTTGGCGGCACGTTGCCATGCGAGCAGCACGGCGAGCGCGGACGAGTCGAACTGCGTCAGCGCCGCGCAATCGACGGCGGTCGCGCCGGCGCCGATGCGCGCAAGACCGTCCGCGAGTGCGGACTTCGCGCTCGCGACGGTCAGCGAGGAGCCGGCTTCGAAGCCGCTCACGACGCCTGCTTGCCCGCGGCAAGTTCCTGGTTGCGCTGCGTCAGGAACTTGATCAGGCCGTCCACGCCGCTTTGCTGGATCTTCTCGTTGAACTGCTGCTGGTACGTCTGGATCAGCCATGCGCCGAGCACGTTCAGGTCATACACCTTCCAGCCGTTCGCCGTCTTGTACAGGCGGTAGTCGATCTGGACCGGCTGACCGTTGTTCAGCGCGACCGTCTTCACGACGACGTCGGTATCGGCCGGATCGGCGCGGAACGGCGGGTACTGGATCTGCTGGTCCGGCTTCAACTGCGCGAGCGCGCCCGAATACGTGCGGATCAGCAGCAGCTTGAACTGCTCCTGAACCTGCTGCTGCTGCTCGGCCGTCGCCGTGCGCCAGTTGCGGCCCATCGCGAGCTGCGTGGTGCGGCGGAAATCGGTGTACGGCAGGATGTCCTTGTTGACGATCGAGATGATGCGGTTGGTGTCGCCCTGCTTGATCGTCTGCTGCTTGACTTCGTCGAGCACCTGCTGGGTCGCCGTCTTGATCAGCGCTTGCGGGTTCGACTGGTCGACTTGCGCGTGAGCTGCGCTGCCGAACGAGAACAGCGCCGCGAAAACGGGGATCAGGAACAGTTTTTTCATCATAGTGGCCTGCATGAATGAGTCGATGCGAAGGTTGGAGCAGGTAGCTTACGCGCAAGTTCGCCTACACTACCGACTGAATCGTTTCCGGCTGTAACGAATGTAAGTCCGTCAGTGCAGCCGGATGCTCGGGAACCGGAACCCGCCCGGCGACGGCGGCGCCACCTGCATCGCCGGCACGTTCGTTTCGCTGGCCGGGTTCGGCGCTTCGGCCGTGCCCGAGGCCGGCGCAGCCACCGCCGCGCCCGATGCGGGCGCCGGCGCCGCGCCGCCCACCGCTGCCGCGCCCGCCGTTCCGGCCGCGCCGGCTGCCGCCGGTGCCGCGCCGTCTTCCGGCAGATCGTACTTCGGCAGCGCGTCGTTGCTCGACGTCGCGGCGGCCTCGCCGCGCGCGTTGCTGATCAGCATCTGGCGACGCTGCAGGTACGCGTTGCGCACGAACGAATACTTGTCGAGCGCCGCGGCATCCAGCACGTCGCCTGCGCCGAGCAGGTTCGCGCGCGTGTTGACCAGGTTCACGCCGAACAGGCCCCAGCTCAGGCCGTCCGGCTTCACGTAGGTGAGCGGGTTGCCGACGTAGTCGACGCCGAGGCCGGCCGTGTCGCGCAGCGTGCTCGGGCCGAGCAGCGGCAGCACGAGATACGGGCCCGACGGCACGCCGTAGCGGCCCATCGTGATCCCGAAGTCGGCCGTATGCTTCGGCAGCTTCGCGATCGTCGCGACGTCGAACAAGCCGCCGACGCCGAACACCGTGTTGATCACGACGCGCATGATGTCGCCGACGCCGTCCGCGATCCGCAGCTGCACGATGTTGTTCGCCGCGATGTAGACGTCGCCGATGTTCGAGAAGAAGTTTGTCACGCTGTCGCGCACCGGCTGCGGCACCACGTACTGGTAACCCTTCGCGACCGGCTTCAGCGCGTACGTATCGACCGTGTCGTTGAACTTGTACATCGACCGGTTGAAGCCTTCGAGCGGATCGCCCTTGGTCGGCGTCTGCACGGTCGCGCAGCCGCTCAACGCGGCGACTGCCGCCATCGCCAGCGCGGCGTGCCTGATGCGGATCGTGTGCATGGTCATTACCCTCTTGTTTTCTCTCGTGTGGTTATTGAGCCGCCGAGCCGGACGCGCCGGACACCGCCGACGCCGGTACCGCCACCGGTGCCGGCGCGGCCGGAACGGCCGACGCCCCCGCTGCCGGCTTCGCGCCGCCCGCATCCGCGGCCTTGCTGTACAGGAACTGGCCGATCAGGTTCTCGAGCACGATCGCCGACTGCGTCATCGTGATCGTATCGCCGGACTTCAGCATTTCGGTGTCGCCGCCCGGATCGAGGCCGATATATTGCTCGCCGAGCAGGCCCGACGTCAGGATCTTCGCCGACGAATCCTTCGGGAACGGGTACTGGCCGTCGACGTCGATCGTGACGACCGCCTGGTACGTGTTCGGGTCGAAGCCGATCGACTTCACGCGGCCGACCACGACGCCCGCGCTCTTCACGGCCGCACGCGGCTTCAGCCCGCCGATATTGTCGAATTTCATTCGCACCGAGTAGGTCGGCTGAAACGACAGCGAGCTCATGTTGCCGACCTTCAGCGCCAGGAACAGCACCGCAAGGAAGCCCACCACCACGAACAGGCCGACCCAGAAGTCGAGAGCAGTCTTTTTCATCGTCATTCCAAAATTTGGCTTGGCTGAGGCTTAGCTGAACATCAGCGCAGTCAGCAGGAAATCGAGGCCGAGTACGGCGAGCGACGCGAACACAACCGTCTTGGTGGTCGCGCGCGACACGCCTTCGGGCGTGGGCTTCGCTTCATACCCCTGGTACAGCGCAATGAAGGTCACGGCGAAGCCGAACACGATGCTCTTGATCACGCCGTTGCCGACGTCGGCCCAGACCTGGACCCCGCCCTGCATCTGCGACCAGAACGCGCCCAGATCGACGCCGATCAGCACGACGCCGACGAAGTAACCGCCGAGCACGCCGACCGCGTTGAAGATCGCGGCCAGGAGCGGCATCGCGATGATGCCCGCCCACATGCGCGGCGCGATCACGTTCTTGATCGGGTCGACCGCCATCATCTCGAGCGCGGTGAGCTGCTCGCCGGCCTTCATCAGGCCGATCTCGGCCGTGAGCGACGTGCCCGCGCGGCCCGCGAACAGCAGCGCGGTGACGACCGGCCCCAGCTCGCGCACGAGCGACAGCGCGACCAGCAGGCCGAGCGCCTGCTCGGAACCATAGCGATTCAGCGTGTAATAGCCCTGCAGGCCGAGCACGAAGCCGACGAACAGCCCCGACACGGCAATGATCACGAACGAATAGTTGCCGAGGAAATGGATCTGCTTCGTGACCAGCCGCGGCCGGCGCAGCAGCGGAAAGAATTCCAGCACGAGGCGCACGAACAGGCGCGTGCCGTAGCCCGCGCGCTCGAGGCCGCCGATGACGTAACGTCCGATCGCGCTGATCATGCGCGCCCTCCGCCGAGCCCGAAATCCGCTGCGAGCGGCGGGCTCGTGTAATGAAATTTGAACGGGCCGTCCGGCGCGCCGTCGATGAACTGCCGCACGCTCGGATCGGTCGACGCGCGCAGCTCGTCGGGCGTGCCCTGCGCGAGCACGCCGCCATTGGCCAGAAAATACACGTAGTCGGCGATCGCGAACGATTCCGGCACGTCGTGCGTGACGAGGATCGACGTCGCGCCGAGCGCCTGGTTCAGCGTGCGGATCAGGTTCGCGGTGATGCCGAGCGAGATCGGATCGAGGCCCGCGAACGGCTCGTCGTACATGATGAGCTGCGGATCGAGCGCGATCGCACGCGCCAGCGCGATGCGGCGCGCCATCCCGCCCGATACTTCGGACGGCATCAGGTCGCGCGCGCCGCGCAGCCCGACCGCGTTGAGCTTCATCAGCACGAGGTCGCGGATCAGGTCTTCGGGCAGGTCGGTATGCTCGCGCAGCGCGAACGCGACGTTCTCGAACACCGACATGTCGGTAAACAGCGCGCCGAACTGGAACAGCATGCCCATCTTGCGGCGCAGCGCGTACAGGCCGTCGCGCGTTTGCGCGCCGACATCGGCGCCATCGAACAGCACCTGGCCGCGGCGCGCACGCACGAGGCCGCCGATCAGGCGCAGCACGGTGGTCTTGCCGCAACCCGAGCCGCCCATGACCGCGACGACCTGCCCGCGCCCGAAGCGCAGGTTCAGGTTGGACAGGACGAGGCGGTCGCCGTAGCCAAAGTCGACGTCGCGAAGTTCCAGCAGGGTCTCGGTAGGAGTGGGGCTCACGGAGCTGACAGTCCTTTTACGCAGAACGCCGAATTATAGGGCCTGCATTGGAATGATGTCGTGACGCCGTTCCGGGCCCTGCGGTCAATGATTGTCAAATTGTCCGGTAAAGCACTGCTGCAGTGCAATAAGCGCCGTCCGATAGTCGGCCGCGCCCGTGACCGCGCTGACCACCGCGACGCTGCCCACGCCCGTCGCCAGCACCGCCGGCAGCGTGTCGAGCCCCACCCCGCCGATCGCGACGAGCGGCGCGCGCGCGCCGGCGAAGCGCGCGTAGCGGGCAATCCGCACGAGCCCCTGTGGCGGCGCGGCAACGGCCTTGGTGGCGGTCGCGTACACGGGGCCGAGCGCGAGGTAGCTCGGCCGCTCGTGCAGCGCCCGCAACATCTCGTAATAGCCGTGACTCGAAAGTCCGAGCCGCAGGCCCGCGCGCGCGATCGCGGCCAGATCGGCCGTTTCGAGGTCCTCCTGACCGAGATGTACGCCGTACGCACCTGCTTCTGCGGCGATCTCCCAGTGATCGTTGATGAACACACGCGCATCGGGATAGCGGCGTCCGGCCGCGACCGCACGCGCGATTTCTTGACGCAGTGTGTCCGGCGGCGCGTCTTTCACGCGCAATTGGACGGTTCGCGCGCCGCCGTCGAGCACGCGCTCGACCCATTCGGCGCTCGGCACGACCGGATAAAGGCCGAGCCGCGCGGGGCACGGCGCGAACGCCGGTTCCGGCGCGGGCGGCAGCCCGGCCACCCGCGGGAATCGCGCGGCATCGACCGGCCATGCGTCGGCGGCGCGCGTCTCGTCGCCGTCGCGCCACGCCAGCGCGAGCACCAGCGCGTCGACCGGCGCGAAGCCGCAATCGAGGAACGCGGCGAGCGCGGCGATCCAGTCGTCCGCGAGCGGATGCGCGGCGTCGAGCGCGTAACGCACGCCCGCCGCATGCAGCACGGCGCCCTGCTCGTCGAATTCGATCGCCACCGCATCGGGCGACGCAGGCCGCGACACGGCCGATGCGCGCGCCTGCGCGGCACGGTCGCCTGCCGACACGATCAGCACGTCGCCGTCGGCCGGCACGTCGGGCGCCGCCACGCAGAGCCGCCACGGCGCCGCGCCGTCGGGCCAGTCGCCGAGCCGCGCGCGAATCCGCTCGGCCGCTTCGGCCAGCTCGTCGGCCGGCGGCCAGAACGCATCGGCGAAGCGCGCCGCGCTCATGCGCCGCCTCCGTCCTGGTGCCAGAACGGCATCCCGACCACCGGCGTACTCGCATGCGCGGTGTCGCGCGCGTCCATCGGACCGGCGAGATACGCGGCGCGGCCGGCCTCGACGCCCTGCGCGAACGCCTTTGCCATGATTTCCGGGTGCGTGGCCTGCGACACCGCCGTATTCAGCAGCACGCCGTCGAAGCCCCACTCCATCACCTGGCACGCATGCGACGGCACGCCGAGCCCCGCGTCGACGATCAGCGGCACGTCCGGCAGCCGTTCGCGCAGCACGCGCAGCCCGTACGGATTCACGACGCCCTTGCCGGTGCCGATCGGCGCGCCCCACGGCATCAGCGCCTCGCAGCCGGCGTCGAGCAGGCGCCGGCCGATCACGAGATCCTCGGTGCAATACGGCAGCACCTTGAAGCCGTCCTTGACCAGCTGCGCGGCGGCTTCGATCAGCCCGACCGGGTCAGGCTGCAGCGTGTAGTCGTCGCCGATCAGTTCGAGCTTGATCCAGTCGGTGTCGAAGACCTCGCGCGCCATGTGCGCGGTCGTCACGGCTTCGGCGACGGTCTGGCAACCGGCCGTATTCGGCAGCAGCGGCACCGCGTGGCGCTTAAGCAGGTCGAAGAAGCCGGCTTCGGCCGTGCCGCCCGTCATCTGCCGGCGCAGCGCGACCGTCACCATCCCGGGGCGCGACGCGGCAATCGAATCGGACAGCGATTGCAGCGACGGATAGCGTGACGTGCCGAGCAGCACGCGGCTTGCGAAGGTTTCGCCGTACAGCGTCAGCGCGTCGGCGGAGGGGTGGGACGTCATGTCGTTTTCCTGGAAGAGCGGGGACGAACCGGCGGCGCTCAGCCGCCCGCGACGGGGTGCACGACGTCGAGCCGGTCGCCCGCCGCGAGCGCGCGCGCCGCATGCTGCGTGCGCGCGACGAAGTTACCGTTCAGCGCCACCGCGTACGGCGGACGCGCGCCATACGCGGCCAGCGCGTCGGCCACGGTCGCGTCATCGGGCAACGTCAGGGTCTGTTGATTGATCTGGATATCCATGAGGCTCGGTCGGATTCGGTCGGCTACGCGCGTCAGGCCGGCTGGCGCGCGTCGTTGCGGTGATGAAGCAGCGTCGGCCAGCGGGCGGCGTCGCGCCATGCGGCGAACGCGTCGGCATCGCCGAATGCGCCGCCGAGCGCGGCCTGCGCGAACACGACGGCCGCCTGCGCGACTTCCGGCGCGATCATGAAGCCGTGCCGGTACAGACCGTTGACCGCGAGCGTCGACGCGCCGTCCCAGATCACCGCCGGACGATGATCGGGCAGCGTCGGCCGGCACTGCGCGTTGAGTTCGAGGATGCGCGCCTCGCCGAACGCCGGATGCACGGAGAACGCCGCGCTCAGCAGTTCGAGCGCGGAGCGCACGCTGACGGGCGACATGTCCTCGCCCTCCACCTCGGTCGCGCCGATCACATAGAGATCGTCCTGTTTCGGCGCGATATACAGCGGGTAGCGCGGATGCAGCAGCCGCACGGGCCGGGTGAGCCCGATACCGGGCGCATGCACGCGCGCGACTTCGCCGCGGATGCCGCGCAGCGCGGGCAGCGCGGATTTCGCGCCGAGCCCGCGGCAATCGATCGTGAAATGCGCGGCCGGCAGATTCGCGTCGTCGACCGCCGCGTGCCAGTGCCGCGCGACGCCTCGTTCGGCCAGGCCCGCCGCGAGCGCGCGCAGCGCCTGGCGGTTGTCGAGCTGCCCTTCGCGCGGCAGCATCAGCCCGCGCGCGAAGCGGCCCGCGAGCACGGGTTCTGCGGCGTCGACCTGCGCACCGGCGAGCGTCACGAAGCCGCCGTCGAGCAGCTCGGCCGGCGCGTTCGCGCGCACGCGCCGCTCGAACAGCGGCGCCTCCGCGCGATCCGCGTGATGCCAGACGACGAGCGTGCCGTGCTGCTGGAAGAAGACGGGTTCGGGCAGTTCCGCGAGCCACTGCGGCCAACGCGCGAGCGACGCGGCGCCCAGCTCGGTGATCAGCAGTTCCGCGCTGGCCGCTTCCGCGAGCGGCGCGAGCATCGCGGCCGCGACCCACGCGGCCGACTGCTCGCCGTCCGGGCCGCCGCGCTCGTAGAGCGCGACGCGATGCCCGTCGCCCGCGAGCCGCCACGCGATCAGGCGGCCGACGAGGCCGCCGCCGAGCACCGCGAAATCGGGTCGTGTATCCCGGACGTTCATCGCGCGCCCTCCGCGCGGTCACGCGCGACGAATGTCGACGCACACGCGCCGCCGCCTGCGAACGCACGCGACGTCGGGGCGGAAGCCCTGCAAAAGACTGAAGATTGTGCGGCCATCATTCCTTCCGTAACGCGCAATGCGCGTACCCAAAAGGACGAAACCGGCAGCAAAGGCCGGCCGGGCGGGACTCGGGCGCTGACCATGTGGGATGGCGGCCAGCGCGGCCCGGCGGGATCAGAAACTTCCCTCGCCGGTATTACCCGGATCGGGTGCGAAGGGTCTTTCTCAGCCTCGCCGCGCTGCCCGGAACATCTGCCGGCCGCGCCACGAAGCACCCCTGTTTCGTCGTCGGCCATTAGACCATAAAAGCGGAAAGCGCCGCAAACTGTCCCCCTAGCGGCAAATTCGCCGGCGTGCCGCGCCGCTCTGGCACAATGCCCGCAGGCCGGCCGCGCAAGCGGCCGGTTGCCGCGTCACCGCCGGTTTTTAAGTGCCGTTTAAGACGCACGGGCGACCATCCGGACGCCCGCCGTCAGTCGGCGCCGCGCCCCGGCATGCCGTATCGCGGCGCGCGCCCGGTTTCGCCCGGCCCGCGCGCCGGCTCATCATCAGGAAGCACATGACCCAATCGATCGATCCCGTCCGCTCCGCCTCCGACGCGCCGCAGGACGAGCGCCCGGTATCCGCATGGAGCCTCATCAAGCCCTACTGGGTATCGTCCGAATGGAAAATCGCGTGGGGCCTGCTGGTCACGATCATCGCGATCAACCTCTGCGTGGTCTGGATCAACGTCCGGCTGAACAAGTGGAACGCGCAGTTCTACAACGCGCTGCAGTCGAAGGATGTCCACGACTTCCCGAACCTGCTGATGCAGTTCTCCGCGCTCGCCTTCGCGTTCATCATCCTCGCCGTGTACGGCCGCTACCTGCGCCAGATGCTCGGCTTTCGCTGGCGCCAGTGGCTCACCGACCGCTTCCTCGGTCAGTGGCTCGGCGATCGCGCGTTCTACCGGATCGAACGTGACCGTCTCGCCGACAACCCCGACCAGCGGATCACCGACGACCTCCAGTCGTTCGCGACCACGACGCTCGCGCTGTCGCTCGACCTGCTGTCGACGGTCGTCACGCTCGTGTCGTTCATCACGATCCTGTGGTCGCTCGCCGGCGCGCTGACGTTCACGCTCGGCGCGACGCCGATCGCGATTCCCGGCTACATGGTGTGGGCGGCCGCGCTGTACGCGGTGGTCGGCTCGCTGATCATCCAGAAGGTCGGCCATCCGCTCGTGTCGATCAACTACCAGCAGCAGCGCGTCGAGGCCGATTTCCGCTTCGGCTTGATCCGCGTGCGCGAGAACGCCGAGCAGATCGCGTTCTACGACGGCGAGAAGACCGAGGCCGGCAACGCGCAGACCCTCTTCACGCGC
Source organism: Burkholderia sp. E168m22 (assembly GCF_001319805.1). Lineage (NCBI taxonomy): Bacteria > Pseudomonadati > Pseudomonadota > Betaproteobacteria > Burkholderiales > Burkholderiaceae > Burkholderia > Burkholderia sp. E168m22. The sequence continues at coordinate 44,574 of NZ_BBSK01000062.1, read as the reverse complement.
ATCCGCGACAACTGGTGGCGCGTGATGAAGTACACGAAGCGGCTCACGTTCGTGCTGAGCTTCTACGGGCAGATCGCGATCATCTTCCCGCTCGTCGTCGCGGCGCCGCGCTACTTTGCCGGTGCGTTCTCGTTCGGCGTGCTGATGCAGATCTCGTCCGCGTTCGGCACCGTCAGCGACTCGTTCTCGTGGTTCATCAACAGCTACTCGACCCTCGTCGAATGGCGCGCCACCGTCAACCGTCTGCGCGAATTCAAGCGTGTGATGGGCACGTCGCACCTGAAGGAAAGCCTGTCGCCCGCGACCGAGCACGGCGGCATCAACCTGCACTACATCGACGCCGCGAAGCTGTCGACGTCGTCGCTCAAGCTCGCGCTGCCGAACGGCAACGCGCTCGCGAACATCGGCGACGTCACGATCGAGCCCGGCTCGCGCTGGCTCGTGATCGGCAAGTCGGGTTCCGGCAAGAGCACGTTCATGCGCGCGCTCGCGGGCCTCTGGCCGTTCGGCGACGGCGCGATCGACGCGCCGGTCGGCGCGCGGATGATGTTCGTGCCGCAAACCAGCTATTTGCCGATCGGCACGCTGAAGGCCGCGCTCACCTACCCGGCGACGCCCGACACCTTCAGCGACGAAGCGTGCCGCGATGCGCTGCGCGCGTGCCGCCTCGAGGATTACGTCGAGCGCCTCGACGAAACCGCGCACTGGACCCGCGTGCTGTCGCCGGGCGAACAGCAACGCCTGGCCGGCGCGCGCGTGCTGCTGCACAAGCCCGACTTCCTGTTCCTCGACGAAGCCACCAGCGCGCTCGACGCCGACAACGAAGCCCGCCTCTATCACCTGTTCGCCGAACGGCTGCCGAAGGCCGCGATCGTCAGCATCGCGCACCGCGAGTCGCTGGCCGCGTTCCACGTCGGCACGATCAACGTCGAGCGCGTGAGCAGCGACGACAAGGTCGCCGCGTGAACGCACGCGCCGCGCACCTCGAACGCATCGCGCTGATCACCGGCGCAGGCTCGGGGATCGGCGCGGCGCTCGCGCGGCGGCTCGCGGCGCCCGGCGTCGCGCTGGCGCTGCATGCGCGCGGCGCGGACGAGGCGGCACGATCGCGGCTCGCCGACGTCGCCCATGCGTGCACGACGGCCGGCGCCGAGTGCATCACGCTGACCGGCGATCTCGGCGAACCGGGTATCGCCGCCGCACTGGTCGATAGCACCGCGACGCGCTTCGGCGGGCTCGACCAGCTCGTCGCGAACGCCGGCTTCGCCGCGCGGCAATCCTTTTCCGAGCTCTCCGCGAACGCACTCGCGTCCGCCTTCGCGACGATGCCCGGGGCGTTCTCCGCGCTCGCGGGCCGCGCGCGGCCGCTGCTCGAAACGTCGGCCACGCCGCGGATCGTCGCGGTCAGTTCGTTCGTCGCGCACCGCTACCGCGCCGATGCACCGTTCGCGACGACCGCCGCCGCGAAGGCCGCGCTCGAATCGCTGGTGCGTAGCGCGGCCGCCGAATTCGCCGCGCACGGCATCACCGTCAATGCGGTCGCGCCGGGCTTCACGCGCAAGGACCACGGGCCGAGCGCCGGCAACGCCGCCGCGTGGGCGCAGGCCGAACAGGCGACGCCGCTCGGCCGCATCGCGGAACCCGACGACGTCGCCGCGCTGATCGCGTTCCTGCTGTCGGACGCGGCACGGCAGATCACCGGCCAGGTCATCCACGTCGACGGCGGCCTGACGCTCTGACGCGTCCTCCCTCCTGCCTGCTTTTCAGCACGAACCTGCATCCGCCTTTTTGGCATGCCGGAGCGCGCCCGTAAAATAACCGCGACGCGGTAGCGCGGGACGAGACAAGACGAGAGGGGGCGGCAAGCATGCAGGCATTCCAGTGGTTCAACGAATTGTCGACGCGCGAGCGCCGGACGCTGTACGCCGGATTCGGCGGCTATGCGGTCGATGCGTTCGACTTCATGATCTATTCGTTCCTGATCCCGACGCTGATCGCCACCTGGGGCATGACGAAGAGCGAGGCCGGGATGATCGCGACCAGTTCGCTGATCTCGTCGGCGATCGGCGGCTGGGTCGCCGGCATCCTCGCCGACCGCTATGGCCGCGTGCGCGTGTTGCAGTGGACGATCGCGACGTTCGCGCTGTTCACGTGCCTGTCCGGCTTCACGCATTCGTTCTGGCAGCTCCTTGCGACGCGCACGCTGCAGGGTTTCGGCTTCGGCGGCGAATGGTCGGTCGTGACGATCATGATGGCCGAGACGATCCGCTCGCCCGAGCATCGCGCGAAGGCCGTCGGCACCGTGCAGAGCAGCTGGTCGTTCGGCTGGGGCGCGGCCGCGATCCTCTACTGGGCGTTCTTCGCGCTGCTGCCGGAGCAGGTCGCGTGGCGCGCGTGCTTCTGGATCGGCATCGTGCCCGCCCTGTGGATTCTCTATATCCGCCGCAACGTCAGCGATCCGGACATCTATACGGCCACGCGCCGCGCCCGCGACGAAGGCCGCGTGTCGGGCCACTTCCTCGAGATCTTCTCGCCGCCGCACCTGCGCGCGACGCTGTTCGGCAGCGCGCTGTGCACCGGCATGCTCGGCGGCTACTACGCGATCACGACGTGGCTGCCCACCTATCTCAAGACTGTGCGCCACCTGTCGGTGTTCAACACGAGCGGCTATCTGGTCGTGCTGATCGTCGGCTCGTTCGTCGGCTACGTGGTCGGCGCGATCCTGTCCGACCGGCTCGGCCGCCGCGCGTCCTTCATCCTGTTCGCGGTCGGCTCGTTCTCGCTTGGCATGGCGTACACGATGCTGCCTATCACCGATACCGCGATGCTGCTGCTCGGCTTTCCGCTCGGCATCGTCGTGCAGGGCATCTTCGCGGGCGTCGGCGCGTATCTGTCGGAGCTGTATCCGGGCGCGATCCGCGGCTCGGGCCAGGGCTTCTGCTACAACCTCGGCCGCGGGCTCGGTTCGTTCTTTCCGATCCTCGTCGGCGCGCTGTCGCAATCGATGTCGCTCGTGAAGGCGATCGGCCTCGTCGCGGGCGGCGGCTATCTGCTGGTGATCGTCGCGGCGCTCGTGCTGCCGGAAACGCGTGGCAAGTCGCTCGCGGACGATCCGGCCGTCGCGTCGTGAGCCACCGCTTCGTACCAGATACCCCATGCACGTGATCGTTCTCGGCGCCGGCGTGATCGGCGTCACCACCGCCTGGCACCTGCGCGAAGCAGGCTGCGACGTCACCGTGATCGAACGCGAGGCCGATGTCGCGCAGGCGACGAGCCTCGGCAACGCAGGCGTGATCGCGCCGGGCTACGTGACGCCGTGGGCCGCGCCCGGGATGCCCGGCAAGATCCTCAAATACCTGTTCAAGCCCGCGTCGCCGCTGATCTTCCGGCCGACGCTCGACGCCGCGCAGTGGCGCTGGATCGCGCGCTGGCTGCGCGAATGCGAATTCGAGCGGTTTCGCGTGAACAAGCAGCGGATGCAGCGCATCGCGTATTACAGCCGCGCGTGCCTGCATGCGTTTCGCGAGCGTTATTCCTTCGACTACGGCGCGAGCCGCGGCTATCTGCAACTGCTGCGCGGCGCGTTCGACGTCGACATGGTGCAGCCCGCGCTGAAGGTGCTGCGCGATGCCGGCATCGCGTTTCGCGAACTCGACGCGGCCGGCTGCACCGCGATCGAACCGGGCCTGCGCTGGGCGCGGCAGGCGCCCGTCGGCGGCATCTACCTGCCCGACGACGAAGCCGGCGACTGCGCGCGCTTCACCCGCGAACTGCGGGCACTGTGCGAAGCGAACGGCGTGGCATTCCGCTTCAACACCGAACTGCGCGCACTCGATGTCGCGGGCGGAAAAGCGCGCGGCGTCCACGTCGTCGCCGTGGGCGGAAACCACGAAGGCAACGGTAGCGGCGGCGCGCGACACGGCACGACACTCGCCGCCGACGCGATCGTCGTCGCGCTCGGCGTCGACAGCGCCGGCCTGTTGCGACCGTACGGCATCGACGTGCCGCTGTATCCGGTGAAAGGCTACTCGGCCACGCTCGCGGTCGTCGACGACGAAAAGGCGCCCTGCGCCGCGCTGATGGACGAATCGCTGAAGACCGCGATCACGCGCTTCGGCCCGACGCTGCGCGTCGCCGGCACCGCGGAGCTCGGCAATCGCCACGCGGCGTTGCGGCAACAGGCGCTCGACACGCTGATGAAGGTGCTCGACGACTGGTTCCCGCACGCGGCCGATCGCACGTCGGCGCGCTTCTGGGTCGGCCGCCGGCCGATGACGCCAGACGGGCCGCCGCTGCTCGGCGCGAGCGGGATCGACGGCCTCTGGCTCAACGTCGGCCACGGCTCGACGGGCTGGGCGATGTCGATGGGTTCGGGAAAGGTGGTCGCGGATCTCGTCACCGGACGCACGCCGGAGATCGATCTGGCGGGGCTGACGCTCGCGCGGTACGGCAGGTAGGCATGTTCGCGCCAATCACGACGAGCGACGCCGCCATGCGGGCGGGAAGGCACGTTGCACTAGCTGGAAAAATTCATTCGTGGGGCCGCTCCTCAGCGCCGACGCTGTCGTCCGCGCGTGCAATCGGCGCCGATACGATCGGCCGATGCGACACGCCCTCCTGCGACAGCCGGCTTTCGAACAGCGTCAGCGCTTCGACGCGCACCTCGACGGGCCGCCCCGGCGCGCCGCCGTGCGCGGGCTGGCCGATCGCATCGTGCGGCAGCCGCGCGAGCGTCACGTGCGGCCGGAACGGCCGCCGGTCGGCCGGCACGCCGAGTTCGCGCAACAGCGCCGCCAGCCCCGCATTCAGCGCGACGCAAGCGGCATCGGCCGCGAGCTCCGCGACGATCAGCCGCGCACGCGGCAGGCTCGGCCACCACGCGATCCGCTCGACCGGCAACGACGGCAACGCATGCGCGGCCGCGAGCGCGGGCAGGTGCGCGGCCAGCGCGTCGCACCGCTCCCGCTCGATTGCGCCGATGAACGCGAGCGTCATGTGCAGTTGCGCGGGCAGCGTACGCCGCGCCCCGCGGGTAACCGGCAACGCGTGCAGCGCGTCGCGCGATGCCGCATCGGGCATCAGCGCGACGAACGCACGGAGCCGGTCGCCGTTCATGATTCGCTCGCGGCGGCCCGCGGCGCGTTCGATGCGCCAGCGGAAGCAACCGGACGCTGCGGCAGCGGGCCATGCTCGCCCCACACGTCGGCCGGCAGCACGCGTGCGAGTTCGGGGATCGTGTTGCGCGTGAACACCGGATCGGCGACGCCGGCCGCGCGCTGGCGGCGATAATCGGCCCAGGCGGCGTGCGCGTACTTGCCGAGCGCGAGGATCGCGATCAGGTTGATGATCGCCATCAGGCCCATGCTCGTATCGGCCATCGCCCACACGAGCGGCAGTTGCCCGACGCTGCCGAACATCACCATGCCGAGCACGGCGATGCGGAACAGCGGCAGCACGCCGCGCCGCTTCGTGATGAATTCGACGTTGCCTTCCGCATACGCGTAGTTGCCGATCACCGACGAGAACGCGAGGAAGAAGATCGCGACGGCCATGTAGATGCCGCCCCAGTCGCCGACGTGGCTCGAAATCGCGCGCTGCGTGAGCGCCGCGCCCTCCATCCCGGTGCCGAGTTCGTACTGGCCCGACAGCAGGATCACGAACGCGGTCGCACTGCAGATCACGATCGTGTCGACGAACACGCCGAGCATCTGGATCAGCCCCTGCGTGACGGGGTGGCGCGTGCTGGCGGTCGCGGCCGCGTTCGGCGCGCTGCCCATCCCCGCCTCGTTCGAGAACAGCCCGCGCTTCACGCCGATCGCGATCGCCTGGCTGACCGCATAGCCGGTCAGGCCGCCGGCCGCCTGCTCGAGGCCGAACGCGCTCTTCACGATCAACGCGATCACGCCGGGCACCAGCGTGATGTGCGTCGCGACCGCGTAGACCGCGAGCGCGAGGTAGCCGATCGCCATCAGCGGCACGATCACCTGCGCGACCGTCGCGATGCGGCGGATGCCGCCGAAGATGATCGGCGCGGAAAGCAGCACGAGACCGAGGCCGACCGTCTCGCGACGCCAGCCGAACGACGTATGGAACGCATCGGCGATCGCGTTGGCCTGCACCGCGTTGAACACGAAGCCGAACGCGAGGATCAGCGACAGCGAGAACAGCACGCCGAAGCCGCACGAGCGCAGCCCCGTCTGGATGTAGTACGCGGGGCCGCCGCGATAGCTGCCGTCCGGGTGCGACACCTTGAAGATCTGCGCGAGCGTCGCCTCGACGAACGCGGACGACATCCCGACGAGCGCGGTCATCCACATCCAGAAGATCGCGCCCGGGCCGCCGACCGTCAGCGCCACCGCGACGCCGGCGATGTTGCCGGTGCCGACGCGGCTCGCGAGCCCGGTCGCGAACGCCTGGAACGACGAGATGCTGCCCGGCTCGCCCTTGCTGCCGACCAGCTTCATGCTGAGGAACAGCGCCTTCAGCTGGATCATCCGGAACCGCAACGTGAACCACGCGCCGGCGCCCAGCAGCAGCGCGATCAGCACGTAGTTCCACAGCACGCCGTTGACGGCTTCGATCAGCCCTTGCACGAATGCTTCCATCCAGAGTCCTTGTAAATTACGTCAGTCATGTGCGGCGACCGCGAACGCGGCCCGAGGGGCGACATGATATGACAGTTCTCAAGGATTATTACAAAACGAAAGGATTTGAGATGACGAGAAATCGGAGCCGGATGTCATCAGGTTAGACGACGCTTCGCGAAAATGCGGCATGGAGACGCGACGTCCTCCACTCAGGGCTACCGGCTCGCGCGCGTCCGGGGTGAAAATCCGGTGGCCGAAATACCCGCCCGGATTACCCCTCACGTTGCTCATCCCACCTCGAGCGCACCATGATTTCCAGAGTCATACGCGGATCGCTCCAGCTGGTTCTCTGGCTAGTGATCGCAACGATCTGCACTTACGCATTGCTGTTCATCGTCGTCGCGACATCCCGATATGAGCGGACCGAAGGCAGTTGCCCCGACATGTCTGTCGACGCGCTACGAAAAAATGTCCAGGCCCGTCTTCTCGAAGAGCATGGAATACCGCCGGACAGCATCCGGTTCGACGGCGCGCCGCAGTATCACGCATGGAAGCTGGGTGTGTGGGAATTCCCGCTGCGCGTCGACGAAACCCGATACACCGCGATGATTGATTGCAACGGGCAGCTTGCAAGCTACGGGCAAACCATCGATCCGTTGGGCGCCGCAACCGAACAAGCTCGCGCTCGCTCGCAGCCTCAAAAATAAAAAACCGGGCGCCCTTTCGGACGCCCGGCTTCCATCGAAACCCGCTCGCGCGCTTCAGCTCAGCGCGGCAGTTCCGAATGCCCCATCAGGTACGCGTCGACCGAGCGCGCGCACTGGCGGCCTTCGCGGATCGCCCACACCACGAGCGACTGGCCGCGACGCATGTCGCCTGCCGCGAACACCTTGTCGACCGACGTGTAGTACGAACGATCGCCTTCGGTCGCCGCACGCGCATTGCCGCGCGCATCCTTCGCGACGCCGAACGCGTCGAGCACCGGCGCGGCCGGCTGCGTGAAGCCCATCGCGAGCAGCACGAGATCGGCCTTCATCTCGAACTCGGAACCCGGCACTTCCTGCATCTTGCCGTCCTTCCACTCGACGCGCACCGCGATCAGCTTCTCGACCTTGCCGTTCTTGCCTTCGAGACGCTTCGTCGCGACCGCCCAGTCACGCTCGCAACCCTCGTCGTGCGACGACGACGTGCGCAGCTTGATCGGCCAGTACGGCCACACGAGCGGCTTGTTTTCCTCTTCCGGCGGCTGCGGCAGCAGCTCGAACTGCGTGACGTGCTTCGCGCCGTGACGGTTCGACGTGCCGACGCAGTCCGAACCCGTATCGCCGCCACCGATCACGATCACGTGCTTGCCCTTCGCGAGCAGCTGGTCGGTCAGCTTGTCGCCCGCGTTCACGCGGTTCTGCTGCGGCAGGAAGTCCATCGCGAAATGGACGCCCGCGAGTTCGCGGCCCGGCACCGGCAGGTCGCGCGGCGTTTCCGAACCACCGGCGATCACGACCGCGTCGAATTCTTCCTTCAGCGTGTCCGGCGAAATGGTTTCCTTCGCGAGGCTGCCGATCGACTCGGGCAGCGGCTCCTTGCCGATGAACACGCTGGTGCGGAACGTCACGCCTTCCGCTTCCATCTGGCGCATGCGGCGGTCGATCAGCCACTTCTCGAGCTTGAAGTCGGGAATCCCGTAACGCAGCAGGCCGCCGATGCGGTCGTTCTTCTCGAACACCGTCACGTCGTGGCCCGCGCGCGCGAGCTGCTGCGCGGCGGCGAGGCCCGCGGGGCCCGAACCGACGACCGCGACCTTCTTGCCCGTCTTGTGTTCGGCCGGCAGCGGCTTGACCCAGCCTTCGCCCCAAGCCTTGTCGATGATCGCGTGCTCGATCGACTTGATGCCGACCGGATCGTCGTTGATCCCGAGCGTGCACGCCGCTTCGCACGGCGCCGGGCAGATGCGGCCCGTGAATTCCGGGAAGTTGTTGGTCGAGTGCAGGACTTCGATCGCCTGCTGCCAGTCCTGGCGGTAAACGAGATCGTTGAAGTCCGGGATGATGTTGTTGACCGGGCAGCCGTTGTTGCAGAACGGGATGCCGCAATCCATGCAGCGCGCGCCCTGGATCTTCGCGTCCGCGTCGGTCAGTGCCGCGACGAATTCCTTGTAGTGCTTCACGCGCGTGAGCGGTGCTTCGTACGCCTCGTGGCGGCGTTCGAACTCCAGAAAACCGGTTGCCTTGCCCATAAGGTGCTCTTCTGTTCGGTGTATCGGGTGGGGGAGCCGCGCGCGGCCGTCAGGCGCGCGCGGCATTCGCTATGTCGTTCGTCGCTCAGGCGGCCAGCACTTCCTTCGCCGCCTTCTTCGCACCGATCTCGCCCAGCGCGCGCTTGTATTCGTGCGGGAACACCTTCACGAACTGGCGGCGCGCCGCGTCCCAGTTTTCCAGCAGCGACTTCGCGCGCGGCGAACCCGTGAACTGGAAATGACGCTCGACGAGCCCCTTGAGCAGCGCTTCGTCCGTCGTGCCTTCGTGCCAGAGCGCGCGGTCGACCGTGCGTTCCTGCTCGGCCTGCTGCAGCACCGGCTCGAGCGCGACCATCGACTTGTTGCACTTCGCCGCGAACGTGCCTTCCGGATCGTAGATGTACGCGAGGCCGCCCGACATGCCGGCCGCGAAGTTGCGCCCCGTCTCGCCGAGCACGACGACCGTGCCGCCCGTCATGTATTCGCAGCCGTGGTCGCCCGTGCCTTCGACGACCGCCGTCGCGCCCGAGTTGCGCACGCAGAAGCGCTCGCCGGCCACGCCGCGGAAGAACGCTTCGCCTTCGATCGCGCCGTACATCACCGTGTTGCCGCAGATGATGTTTTCCTCGGACTTGCCGCGGAAGTCGTTGGTCGGACGGATAATGATCCGGCCGCCCGACAGGCCCTTGCCGACGTAGTCGTTGCCGTCGCCGACGAGGTCGAGCGTCACGCCCTTCGCGAGGAACGCGCCGAAGCTCTGGCCGGCCGTGCCCTTCAGCTGGATGTGCACCGCGTCGTCGGCCAGGCCGTCGTGGCCGTGCTTCTTCGCGATCACGCCCGACAGCATCGCGCCGACCGTCCGGTTCACGTTGCGCACCGGCTGGATGAACGACACATGCTCGCCGTTCTCGATCGCGGCCTTCGCCTTCTCGATCAGCACGTGGTCGAGCGCGCGCTCGAGGCCGTGATCCTGCACGTCGACGTGGCGCGGCGCGACGTCCTCGCACTCTTCCGGCTGGTAGAACACGCGCGAGAAGTCGAGGCCCTTCGCCTTCCAGTGCTCGATGCCCTTGCGCGTATCGAGCAGGTCGGCGCGGCCGATCAGGTCGTCGAACTTCGCGACGCCGAGCTGCGCCATGATCTCGCGCACTTCCTCGGCGACGAAGAAGAAGTAGTTCACGACGTGCTCGGGCTGGCCCTTGAACTTCGCACGCAGCACCGGGTCCTGCGTCGCGACGCCGACCGGGCACGTGTTCAGGTGGCACTTGCGCATCATGATGCAGCCCTCGACGACGAGCGGCGCCGTCGCGAAGCCGAATTCGTCCGCGCCGAGCAGCGCGCCGATCACGACGTCGCGGCCCGTCTTCATCTGGCCGTCGGCCTGCACGCGAATGCGGCCGCGCAGGCGGTTCAGCACCAGCGTCTGCTGCGTTTCGGCCAGGCCAAGCTCCCACGGCGTGCCGGCATGCTTGACCGACGACAGCGGCGACGCGCCCGTGCCGCCGTCATGGCCGGCGATCACGACGTGATCGGCCTTCGCCTTCGCGACACCGGCCGCAACCGTGCCCACGCCCACTTCCGACACGAGCTTCACGGAGATGCTCGCGCTCGGGTTCACGTTCTTCAGGTCGTGGATCAGCTGCGCCAGATCCTCGATCGAGTAGATGTCGTGGTGCGGCGGCGGCGAGATCAGGCCGACGCCCGGCACCGAGTAACGCAGCTTGCCGATGTATTCCGACACCTTGTGGCCCGGCAGCTGGCCGCCTTCGCCCGGCTTCGCGCCCTGCGCCATCTTGATCTGGATCTGGTCGGCCGACGCCAGGTACTCGGCGGTGACGCCGAAGCGGCCCGATGCGACCTGCTTGATCTTCGAGCGCAGCGAATCGCCGTCCTTCAGCGGAATGTCGCTGACGATCTCGTCGCCGATCACCGACTTCAGCGTCTCGCCCGCCTTGATCGGAATGCCGCGCAGTTCGTTGCGATAGCGCTTCTGGTCCTCGCCGCCTTCGCCGGTGTTCGACTTGCCGCCGATCCGGTTCATCGCGACCGCGAGCGTCGCGTGCGCTTCGGTGCTGATCGAACCGAGCGACATCGCGCCGGTCGCGAAGCGCTTGACGATCTCCTTCGCCGGCTCGACGTCGTCGATCGGGATCGCCTTGGTCGGCTCGACCTTGAACTCGAACAGGCCGCGGAACGTCATGTGACGCTTGGTCTGGTCGTTGATCAGGTGCGCGTATTCCTTGTACGTCTGGTACGAGTTGCTGCGCGTCGCGTGCTGCAGCTTCGCGATCGAATCCGGCGTCCACATGTGGTCTTCGCCGCGCACGCGGTACGCGTACTCGCCGCCCGCGTCGAGCATGTCGCGCAGGACCGGGCTGTCGCCGAACGCATCGCGGTGCAGACGGATCGCCTCTTCCGCGACTTCGAACAGGCCGATGCCGCCGACCTTCGACGCCGTGCCCTTGAAGTACTTCTCGACGAGGTCGCTCGACAGGCCGAGCGCTTCGAAGATCTGCGCGCCCGTGTACGACATGTACGTCGAGATGCCCATCTTCGACATCACCTTCTGCAGGCCCTTGCCGACCGCCTTCGTGAAGTTGTAGACGGCCTTCTCCGGCGACAGGTCGCCCGGCAGGCCTTCGGCCATCTTCGCGAGCGTTTCCATCGCGAGGTACGGGTGCACGGCTTCCGCGCCGTAGCCCGCGAGCAGCGCGAAGTGGTGCGTTTCACGCGCGGAGCCCGTCTCGACGACGAGGCCCGTGCTCGTGCGCAGCCCTTGCTGGACGAGGTGCGTGTGGATCGCCGACGTGGCGAGCAGCGCCGGAATCGCGACGTGCTCGGCGTCGGTCTTGCGGTCCGACACGATCAGCATGTTGTAGCCCGACTTCACCGCGTCGACGGCTTCCGCGCACAGCGACGCGAGGCGCGCCTCGATGCCTTCCTTGCCCCACGCGACCGGGTAGCAGATGTTCAGCTCGTACGCGCTGAACTTGCCGCCCGTGTACTGGTCGATCGCGCGGATCTTCGCGATGTCCTTGAAGTCGAGCACCGGCTGCGACACTTCGAGCCGCATCGGCGGGTTGATGTTGTTCGTGTCGAGCAGGTTCGGCTTCGGGCCGATGAACGACACGAGCGACATCACCATGTTCTCGCGGATCGGGTCGATCGGCGGGTTCGTGACCTGCGCGAACAGCTGCTTGAAGTAGTGATAGAGCGTCTTGTTCTTGTTCGACATCACCGCGAGCGGCGAGTCGTTGCCCATCGAACCGACGGCTTCCTCGCCCTGCTGCGCCATCGGCGCCATCAGGAACTTCAGGTCTTCCTGCGTGTAGCCGAACGCCTGCTGGCGGTCGAGCAGCGCGGCGCCCTGCGTGCGGCCGGCCGCGACTTCCTCGGCCTTCGGCTCGATCTCGTCGAGCTTGATGCGCACCGCGTCGATCCAGCTCTTGTACGGCTTCGCGTTCGCGAGGTTGTCCTTCAGTTCCTTGTCGTCGATGATGCGGCCGTGTTCCATGTCGATCAGGAACATCTTGCCCGGCTGCAGGCGCCACTTCTTGACGATCTTCGATTCGGGGATCGGCAGCGTGCCGGCTTCCGACGCCATGATGACGAGGTCGTCGTCGGTCACGATGTAGCGCGCCGGGCGCAGGCCGTTACGGTCGAGCGTCGCGCCGATCTGGCGACCGTCGGTGAACGCGATCGCGGCCGGGCCGTCCCACGGTTCCATCATCGCGGCGTGGTATTCGTAGAACGCGCGGCGGTTCTCGTCCATCAGCGTGTGCTGTTCCCATGCTTCCGGGATCATCATCATCACCGCATGCACGAGCGGGTAGCCGGCCATCACCAGCAGTTCGAGACAGTTGTCGAACGATGCGGTATCCGACTGGCCCGGATAGATCAGCGGCCACAGCTTCGGCAGGTCGTCGGCGAGCACGTGCGATGCGATCGCGCCGGTACGTGCGTTCAGCCAGTTCACGTTGCCCTTCACGGTGTTGATCTCGCCGTTGTGCGCGATCATCCGGTACGGGTGAGCCAGCTCCCACGCCGGGAACGTGTTGGTCGAGAAGCGCTGGTGCACGAGCGCGAGCGCCGACACGACGCGCGGGTCCTGCAGGTCGCGGTAGTACACGCCGACCTGGCCCGCCAGCAGCAGTCCCTTGTAGACGATCGTGCGCGCCGACATCGACGGCACGAAGTATTCCTTGCCGTGCTTGAGCTTCAGCGCCTGGATGCGGTGGCTCGCCGTCTTGCGGATCACGTACAGCTTCCGCTCGAGCGCGTCCGTCACCATGATGTCCTTGCCGCGGCCGATGAAGATCTGGCGGATCAGCGGCTCGCTCGCCTTGACCGTCGGCGAGATCGGCATCGCATGGTCGACCGGCACGTCGCGCCAGCCCAGCACGACCTGGCCTTCGGCCTTCACCGTACGCTCGAGCTCCTGCTCGCACGCGAGACGCGATGCGTTTTCCTTCGGCAGGAAGATCATCCCCACCCCGTACTCGCCGGCCGGCGGCAGGTCCACGCCCTGCTTCGCCATTTCCTCGCGATAGAACGCGTCCGGAATCTGGATCAGGATGCCCGCGCCGTCGCCCATCAGCGGATCGGCGCCAACCGCGCCGCGGTGATCGAGGTTCTCGAGGATCTTCAGGCCTTGCTGAATGATCTCGTGGCTCTTCTTGCCCTTGATGTGAGCGACGAAGCCGACGCCGCAGGCGTCGTGTTCGTTTTGCGGGTCGTACAGACCTTGTGCGGCGGGCACCGCGGCGAGCGGCTGCTGGTGGTCGTTCATGGGGACACCGTCGTAAAGGGGGCCTGGAGGCCGTTGAACCGTTTTCTTGTTGCCGTCGAGCCCGCTCCCGACGGGAGACGGCACGGCCGACAGTGGTTGGGCAGGCTTCGCCCGGACCACCGGAATTCGGAATATACGCGACGAATCAAGGGAATAGCAACAAAAACCGTTTGATCGAACCCCAATTAACCAGATTCCTTGATCTGGTGCCGTTTTATTGGGGCCTTATCGTTTTGGTGCAAAAAGAAGCGGCGCCCGCAGCGCCGCTTCTGGCCCGCCTTTCCGGCATTACTGCTGGATCGGCGGCGTGTTCTCGCGCACCTTTCTGGGGCGTCCGCGCGGCAGCGGCGAAACGCGCCGGTTCGCGGTGCGCGCCGCCCACTCGCGGTAATTCTCGCCGCCGAGCACCCAGCCCTTCAGCGTCGCCTGCTGCAGCTGGTCGGCCTGCCGCTCGTCGAGCGGCTGCTCGCACAGCTCCTTGTACGCACGCTGGCGGTCAAACGGCGTGTTGCCGAGCGCCCAGTAGAGCGGATGGTCGGTGATCAGGCTGTCGACGGTGAGCCCGACGTGATGCCGGTAGCTCGACCAGCGATAGGCCTCGGGCGTCGCGACGAGCTGCGCACGCACCGGGCTCATCTCGACCACGCGGCTCGCGAGCAGGAAATAGCGCTCGCCTTCGATCACCGTCGCGCGATAGCGGCCTTCCCACAGCGTGCCGCGGCGCGAATAGCGCCGGTTGAAATGCGCGACGTAGCGACGGCCGACGGCCTGCATCGCCTTCGGCAGGCTGGCCTCGTCGCTGGGCGTCACGAGCAGTTGCACCTGGCGCGGCAGCAGCACGTAGGCATGCACCGACAGGTGATGATCGCGTGCGGCGGCCTTCAGGCAATCGATGAAGAGTTCGTAGTCCTGGTCGTCGACGAACGCGGGTTGCTGATCCAGGCCGCGCAGTATCACGTGCTGCGGCTGGTCGGGAACGTAGAGTCGTGCTAACCGTGCCATGCTGAATGTCCGTTTGAACGCGTTAGGAAATACCCGGAGGTCCGAAAGTGCGCACCTGCGTAGAATGCCTGTCCCTGCGGCGCGCGTAAGCGTACGGTCGTGCGAATCCTAGGGAGAAAACTCTAACTTACGAGCTTGTTTGGTTTTAAACGCAGTCGTCATAATGAGCACGCCTTTGATCGGAGGAGACACAATGAAACGAAAACTGGCCATTACGGGGGCCGCAGCGCTCGCATTCACGTTCGCGGGCGGTACGGCACATGCACAATCCGCAGGTGATTTCTACGTCAGCACCGGCTGGCTGCACCTTTCGCCGCAGGACAGCAGTGACCCGCTGTTCGTCTACCGCGTAGGCGGCACGCCCATCAATCAATCGATTCCCAACACCGGCGCCGGCATCAACGACGCCGACACGCTGGGGCTCGCAGCAGGCTACTTCGTCACCGACCATATCTCCACCGAGCTCGTGATGGGGATCCCGCCGAAGTTCGACATCACCGGCAAGGGTCAGTTCGACAGATTCGGCGTACTCGGCCGTGCATACCAGTGGAGCCCTGCCGTCCTGCTTCGCTACCACTTCAACGACGCCAATGCGAAGTTCCGTCCGTATGTCGGCGTCGGTGCGACGTACGTCTGGTTCACCGGCGCCAAGATCACCAACAGCGCGTTCGAGAACGGCGTGCTCGGCGGCCCGACCAGCGCGACGACCAGCAACCAGTGGGCGCCCGTGCTCAACGCCGGCTTCACGTACAACTTCACGAAACACTGGTTCGCAGGCCTGTCACTGTCGTACATCCCGGTCAGCGTGACCGCGACGTTCACGACGGCCCGCCGGACGCCGGTCGGGACGCTGACGGAAACGTCGAAGGCCCACATCTCGCTGAACCCGATCGTCACGTACCTGAACCTCGGCTACCGCTTCTAAGCGTAGTCGAATATTTGGGGAATGGTTAATCCTGCTGCAATTTGTAGCGGATTTTTCCTGGCGTAACGTCTCCACGATGCAAAACGCCCCGGCGCTCAGCGCGCCGGGGCGTCGTTTTTTCGCGTCAGGCACGGTCCGGGCGACGGTTTTTTACCGGACGCGGACGCGGCCATCGCCGCTAGACGACGTCGATGTCGTCCAGCGCGTCGGGTGCGATCAGGTCGATGCGGTCCGTGCAGACGGCATCGACACCCCAGCGCGCGAGTTCGCGTGCCCGTTCGAGGTCGTTCACCGTGTAAACCAGGATGCGCAAGCCGGCCGCCTTGATCGCGCGCACCAGCGATTCGTCGAGCCGAGTGTGGTCTGCATGCAACGATACGCAGTCGAGCGCATCGATGACCTGCGCATGCCAGTCGTCCGGCACGACTTCGTAGAGCATCCCGCGCGGCAACGCCGGCACCGTCGCACGCGCCTGTTGCAGCGCCTCGAACGAGAACGACGACAGCAACGGCGCAACGGCGGCATCGCGCCAGTACGCAGCCGCGTCGGCCGCCACGCGCTGCCCGGTTTCGCGCTCGCGCCCCGGGCACGGCTTGATCTCGACGTTCGCGGCCAGCCCGTGCGCGAGGCAGCGCGCCGCCGCCGCCTCGAGCGTCGGCATCCGTTCGCCCGCGAAGCGCGCATCGCGCCACGCGCCCGCGTCGAGCGCGGCCAGCGCCGCATAACGCATGCCCGCCGCCGCTCCGTGGCCGTTCGAGGTCCGGTCGACCGTATCGTCATGCAGCAGGAACGTCACGTCGTCGGCCGACAGTTTCGCGTCGAATTCGACCATCCGGTGCCCGCGCCGCGCGCCCTCGTCGAGCGCGGCCAGCGTGTTCTCCGGTGCGAGCGTGCCGCCGCCGCGATGGGCGACGACACGCGGATAGGGCCAGTCGATACGGGTGATCATCGTCGGTCTCTCGGCGAATGCAGCGGTTTCAGCCGGCGCGCTTGCCGGATTCGGGATCGAAGAAATGCAGCCGGTGCGCGGGCAGCGCGGCCGCCAGCGCCGTACCGCGCGCGGGGCGGTCCGCGTGCGGCAGGCGCACCGCGATGTCGTGATCGCCCCAGCGGCCGTGCGCGAGATTGTCCGCGCCGAGCAGCTCGCACGAATCGACCGGCAGCGTCGCCTGCGCGACGCCCGGCTGCGGCGTCATGTGTTCGGGACGCACGCCGAGCACCCAGTCGCGCCCGGTGGCGATCTCGCGGCCGATGCCCGGCGCGCCGGCCACCGGCAGCGCGGGGCCGCCGCCGGCGACCGTGAAGCTCGCGCCGTCTTCCGACAGCCGGCCGTGCATCAGGTTCATCGCCGGCGAGCCGATGAAGCCCGCGACGAACACCGTCGCCGGCTTCTCGTACACGTCGACCGGCGCACCGATCTGCTCCGCGTAGCCGCGATTCATCACGATCACCCGTTGCGCGAGCGTCATCGCTTCGATCTGGTCGTGCGTCACGTACACGCTGGTCGTCGCGAGCCGCGCATGCAGCCGCTGGATCTCGAGCCGCATCTGCACGCGCAGCTTCGCGTCGAGGTTCGACAACGGCTCGTCGAACAGGAACACCGACGGCTCGCGCACGATCGCGCGCCCCATCGCGACGCGCTGCCGCTGGCCGCCCGACAGTTCACGCGGGCGCCGCGCGAGCAGCGGCTCGAGCTCGAGGATCTTCGCGGCCGCGGCCACCCTTGAATCGATCGTCGCGCGCTCGATCCCGCGGATCTTCAGCCCGTAACCCATGTTCTGCGCGACCGTCATGTGCGGGTACAGCGCATAGTTCTGGAACACCATCGCGATGTCGCGATCCTTCGGCTCCAGCGTGTTGACGACCCGGTCGCCGATCGCGATCTCGCCGTCCGTCACGCTCTCGAGCCCCGCGATCATCCGTAGCAACGTCGACTTGCCGCAGCCCGACGGGCCGACCAGCACGATGAATTCGCCGTCGGCGATCTCCACGTCGATGCCATGCAGCACGTGCTGCTTGCCGTCGTAGGATTTCCTGACGCCCTTCAAGCTCAGCGCAGCCATACCTGGTCCTTCTCCCGGTTACCGTGGGGGTTATTTTTCGGAATCGACGAGGCCGCGCACGAACCAGCGCTGCATCGCCAGCACGACGACGAGCGGCGGAATCATCGCCAGCAGCAGCGCCGCCATCACGTATTGCCATTCGGTCGCGGCGTCGCCGCTCGCGATCATCGTCTTGATGCCCACCACCGCCGTCGACAGCGACGCTTCCGTCGTGATCAGGATCGGCCACAGATACTGGTTCCAGCCGTAGATGAAGGTGATCACGAACAGCGCGGCGATGCTCGTCTTCGACAGCGGCAGCACGACGTCCCAGAAGAAGCGCAGCGGCCCCGCGCCGTCGATGCGCGCGGCATCCATCAGTTCGTCGGGCAGCGTCATGAAGAACTGGCGGAACAGGAACGTCGCGGTGGCCGACGCGATCAGCGGCAGCGAGAGCCCGGCGTAGGTGTTCGTCAGGTGCAGCGTCGACACGACCTGCACGGTCGGGAAGATCCGCACTTCCACCGGCAGCATCAGCGTGATGAAGATCAGCCAGAACGCCGTGTTGCGAAACGGGAAGCGGAAATAGACGATCGCGTATGCGGACAGGATCGACACCGCGATCTTGCCGACCGCGATGCCGAGCGCCATCGCGAAGCTGTTCACGAGCAAACGGCCGAACGGCGCCGTCGTGCCGCCGCTGCCGTGCCCCCAGATGTACGCGACGTTCTCGAACAGGTGCGTGCTCGGCACGAGCGACAGCGGCACCGTCAACACTTCCTGCGCGTTCATCGTCGCCGCGCAGAACGCGACGTAGACAGGGAACACGATCAGCACCACGCCCGCGATCAGCACCGCGTGGCAGAACAGGTCGAAGCCCTTGCGATTTTCGATCATGCGTATTGCACCCTGCGTTCGACGAAGCGGAACTGGATCACCGTGAGCGCGACGACGATGATCATCAGCACGACCGACTGCGCGCCCGAGCTGCCGATGTCGAGCCCCTGGAAGCCCTCCGCGAAGATCTTGTAGATCAGCGTCCTGGTGCTCTGCGCCGGGCCGCCGCCGGTGGCCGCGTCGATCACCGGGAAGGTGTCGAAGAATGCGTAGACGAGGTTCACGACCAGCAGGAAGAAACTCGTCGGCGACAGCAGCGGCAGCACGATGTTGAAGAAGCGCCGCACCGGCCCCGCACCGTCGATCGCCGCCGCCTCGATCAGCGAGCGCGGAATCGCCTGCAGCCCCGCGTAGAAGAACAGGAAGTTGTAGCTCACCTGCTTCCACACCGACGCCAGCACGACGAGGAACATCGCCTGCTCGCCGTTCAGCGCATGGTTCCACACGATGCCGCCCTTCGCGAGCGCATATGTGATCAGGCCGATGCTCGGGTTGAACAGGAATGCCCACAGCACGGCCGCGATCGTCGGTGCGACCGCGTACGGCCAGATCAGCAGCGTGCGGTACACGCGCGCGCCGCGGATCACGCGGTCGGCGCACGCGGCGAGCAGCAGCGACACGACGAGCCCGCTCACCGTGACCAGCGAACTGAACACGAGCGTCGTGCGCATCGAATCGAGATACAGCGGATCGGCGAACAGGTGCGTGAAGTTCGCGAGGCCGACGAATTCGCTCGACGTGCCGAACGCGTCCTGCGTCTGCGTGGACTGCCACAGCGCGACGCCGGCCGGCCACAGGAAGAACACGGCGGTGATCGCGAGCTGCGGCGCGATCAGCAGGTACGGCACCGGGCTCGTACCGAAACGGGAACGGGATTGCATCGCGGATATCCGGTCAGGCGAAACGGAAAGGAAACCGCGCCGCCGGACGGCATGCGCTGACGCGCGATACCGCCGGCGGCACGAGGCGATGCGTGCTCAGCCGCCCGACTTCTCGAAGCGGCGCAGCAGTTCGTCGCCGCGCGACGCAGCCGAATCGAGCGCGTCCTTCGGCGACTTCTTCTGCGCCCAGACCTGTTCGAACTCCTCGTCGACCACCGTGCGGATCTGCGGCATGTTGCCCAGGCGCAGCCCCTTCGTGTACGGCAGCGGCGGCTTGTTCAGCATCTGCTTGATCGCGGTTTCGGCGCTCGGGTTCTTCGCGTAGAAGCCCTGCTGGCGCGTCAGGTCGTACGCGGCGGTCGTGACCGGCAGGTAGCCGGTGTCCTGGTGCCACTTCGCGGCGACCGCGGGCGAAGCCAGGTAAGAGAGGAATTTCGCGACGCCCTTGTAGGTCGCCGGGTCCTTGCCGGCCAGCACCCACAGGCTCGCGCCGCCGATGATCGCGTTCTGCGGCGCGCCCTTCACGTTCGCGTCGTACGGCAGCATGCCCGTGCCGTAGCTGAACTTCGCGAATTTCTGCACGTTCGCGAGCGCGCCCGACGACGTCGTGAGGATCCCGCAGTCGCCGCTGTAGAACTTCGCCGACGCTTCGTCCTTGCGGCCCGCGTACGTGAACGTGCCGTCCTTCGCCATCTGCTGGAGGAAGGAGATGTGTTCGATCTGCTGCGGCTTGTTGAACTCGAGCACGGCGTCGGTACCGTCGAAGCCGTTGTTGCGGCTCGCGAACGGCAGCCCGTGCCACGCGCTGTAGTTTTCGAGCTGGATCCAGCCTTGCCAGCCGGTCGTGAAGCCGCACGCCATCCCCGACTTGCGCAGCTTCTCGGCATCCGCCTTCACGTCGGCCCACGTCTTCGGCGGCTGGTTCGGATCGAGGCCCGCCTTCTTGAACGCGTCCTTGTTGTAGTACAGCACCGGCGTCGAGCTGTTGAACGGCATCGACACGAGGTGGCCCGTCTTCGCGTCGCTGTAGTAACTCGCAATGGTCGGCACGAACGCCTTTTCGTCGAGCGTCACGCCGGCCTGCTTGAACACGTCGTAGACCGGCACGACCGCCTTCTTCGCCTGCATCATCGTCGCCGTGCCGACTTCATAGACCTGGAGGATCGCCGGCGCGTTGCCGCTGCGATAGGCCGCGATGCCCGCTGCGAGCGCCTGGTCGTAAGTGCCCTTGAAGACCGGCACGATCTTGTAGTCGCTTTGCGACGCGTTGAACTGGTCGGCGATCGCATTGACCCGCTCGCCGAGCGCGGCCTCCATCGCATGCCAGAACTGGATTTCCGTCGCGGCGAGCGCCACGTGCTGTGCCCCGAACATCAGCGCGCCGCCGAGCGCGATCGAACGAACCAGTGTCCCCGCAGGCTTCTTCTTCATCGACCTCTCCTATGAAAACGTTACCAACAGCGTGTGCAACATTCCCGTCGCCATTGAACCGGCGAAGTCTAGTGATCGTTTGTGACAGTCAGTTGTCGTTGATGACGAACAGGCGCTGATATTCCTTCAGCGCGAAGCGGTCGGTCATGCCGGCGATGTAGTGCGCGACGAGACGCGGCTGCTGCGCCGCGTCGTCGGACTGGTACGGCGGCGGCAGCAGGCGCGGATCGTCGATGAACGCGTCGAACAACCCGGTGACGACGCGTTGCGCCTTGCTCGCCATGCGCATCACCTTGTAGTGGCGATACAGGTTCTTGAAGAGGAAGCGCTTGAGGGCCGCCGCCTGCGCGGCGACCTCGGGGCTGTGCGCGACGAGCGGCGGCGCGGCGCGCACGTCGTCGAGCGACGCGGGCGCGACGCGGGCGAGATTGCGCGTCGTCTCGTCGATCAGGTCGACGATCAGCGTGTTGATGATGCGGCGCACCGTCTCGTGCACGAGACGGCGGCCTTCGAGGTGCGGGAATTCGGCGAGCGCCGCTTCGTAGTGGCGCTGCCACAGCTCGACTTCGGCGAGCTGCTCGATCGTGATCAGGCCGGAGCGCAGGCCGTCGTCGACGTCGTGGTTGTTGTAGGCGATTTCATCGGCGATGTTCGCGAGCTGCGCTTCGAGCGACGGCTGGCGACCCTGCAGAAAGCGCTCGCCGAGCGCGCCGAGCTTGCGCGCATTCTCGCGCGAGCAGTGCTTCAGGATGCCTTCGCGCGTCTCGAAACACAGGTTCAGCCCGTTGAACGCGCCGTAGTGCTCCTCGAGCTCGTCGACCACCGCGAGGCTCTGCAGGTTGTGCTCGAAGCCGCCGTGCTCGCGCATGCACGCATTCAGCGCGTCCTGCCCGGCATGGCCGAACGGCGTATGGCCGAGATCGTGCGCGAGCGAGATCGCTTCGACGAGGTCCTCGTTCAGGCGCAGGTTGCGTGCGACCGAGCGCGCGATCTGCGCGACTTCGAGGCTGTGCGTGAGGCGGGTGCGGAACAGGTCGCCTTCGTGATTGACGAAGACCTGCGTCTTGTATTCGAGCCGGCGAAACGCGGTCGAATGGACGATGCGGTCGCGATCGCGCTGGAATTCGGTGCGCGCCGCCGGCGGCGTTT
This sequence comes from Burkholderia sp. E168m22, assembly GCF_001319805.1. Classification (NCBI taxonomy): domain Bacteria; kingdom Pseudomonadati; phylum Pseudomonadota; class Betaproteobacteria; order Burkholderiales; family Burkholderiaceae; genus Burkholderia; species Burkholderia sp. E168m22. Next base: position 22,638 of record NZ_BBSK01000062.1, on the reverse strand, counting down.
CAGGATGGCGGCGGCCGCGCGACTGCGACGCGTGCGCGGCATACGGAGCGAGATGGGCTTCCAGCGCCGCCAGCGTCGGCGGCTCGGCCACCGGCGCAGCGGATGCGCGGCTGGCTTCGGGCAGTGTGCTGCTGGATGTCTCGCTCACGTCTCCTCCATGTCAGGGGCGCCGGCGAATCCGGGCCGCCGTTAGCGCGTCGTCTTCGCCAGTGTAGCGAATACCGCTTCGTCCGGCGCCTGCGTGATCAGCGTATCGCCGAATCGCTTCAGCAGGATGAACTTGATCGCGCCGGCCTCGGCCTTCTTGTCGACGCGCATCAGGTCCATGTAGCGCGCGTCGCCGAGCGCGGGCCCGCGGGTCGGCAGATGCGCGGCCGCGATCACCGCATCGAGGCGTTGCCGCGACGCTTCATCGAGGAGGCCGAGCCGCACCGACAGGTCGCCCGCCATCACCATCCCGCAGCCGACCGCCTCGCCGTGCAGCCATTCGCCATAGCCGAGCCCGGCCTCGATCGCATGGCCGAACGTGTGGCCGAAGTTCAGGATCGCGCGCAGGCCGCCTTCGCGTTCGTCGGCCGCGACGACGCTCGCCTTGATCTCGCACGAACGCTTCACCGCATGCGCGAGCGCTGCCGGCTCGCGACGGTTCAGCGCCTCGACGTTCGCCTCGATCCAGTCGAAGAACCCGGCATCGGCGATCACGCCCGTCTTGATGACTTCGGCCACGCCCGCCGCCAGCTCGCGATCGGGCAGCGTCGTCAACGCGCCGATGTCCGCGATCACGGCCTGCGGCTGGTAGAACGCGCCGATCATGTTCTTGCCGAGCGGGTGGTTGATGCCCGTCTTGCCGCCGACCGACGAATCGACCTGCGACAGCAGCGTCGTCGGTACCTGGATGAACGGCACGCCGCGCATGTAGCACGCGGCGGCAAAGCCGGTCATGTCGCCGACCACGCCGCCGCCGAGCGCGACGAGCGTCGTCTTGCGATCGGCGTGATCCGTCAGCAGGCCGTCGAAGATCAGGTTCAGCGTTTCCCAGTTCTTGTACGCCTCGCCGTCCGGCAGCACGACCGTCGACACGCGCTTGCCGAGCGGCGCGAGCGCCGCGCGCAGCGCGTCGCCATAGAGCGGATCGACCGTCGTGTTCGTGACGATCGTGACGGACGAACCCTTGATGTGGGGCGCGAACAGCTCGGTGCGGCCGATCAGGCCGGCGCCAATATGAATCGGATAGGCGCGGTCGCCCAGATCGACGTTGACAGTAATCATGCTTGTAGCGGCTTGGCGATGACGCCGGCCAGTTCGAGTTGCATCAGCACCATGTTGACGAGACCGTTGACCGACGGACGGCCGGTCTCGATGACGAAATCCGCGCATTCGCGGTACAGCGGGTCGCGCGCTTCGTACAGCGCTTCGAGACGCCCCTTCGGATCTTCCGTCTGCAACAGCGGGCGGTTCTTGTCCTTGCGCGTGCGCAGCCACAGATCGTGCGGATTGGCGCGCAGGTAGACGACGATGCCGTTGGCTTTCAGGCTGTCGCGATTTTCCGGGCGCAGCACCGCGCCGCCGCCCGTCGCGAGCACGATGTTCTCGCGCTGCGCGAGATCGGCGATCACCTGCGTTTCGCGATCGCGAAACCCGGCCTCGCCCTCCAGCTCGAAGATCACCGGAATGCGCGCGCCCGTGCGGGCCTCGATTTCGTGGTCGGAGTCGAAGAACGTCCTGTCGAGACGACGCGCGACCGCACGGCCCACGGTGGTCTTACCCGCTCCCATAAGGCCGACGAAAAATACGTTTGCATGTGGGTCCCGCGCTTGCAACGGCTTCCTCTGCTTCAATCTTGCTGGTGTGTGGCGCAGCTTACTGGCAAAGCGGCTGCCTTGTCGAGCCTGCGCCGGCGGCTTCCGGCCCCGTTTCCTCGGCATCCGCGTCGCCCGCGCCCGGTGCGCCGCAACGCGCATCGACGACGGTCGGCGTGATGAAAACGACCAGTTCGTTGCGCTGGTCGCGCTGCGCGCGGTGCCGGAAAAGCGCGCCCAGAATCGGTATTTTGCCCAAGAGCGGCACCCGCGTCACATCGTTCCGGTTCAGTTGCTCATAGATGCCGCCGATCGCGACCGTCCCGCCATTCTCGACCTCGACACGCGTTTGCACATGCTTCGTATGGATGGCGGGGCCGGCTCCGGTCGGCTCGCCGACGCTGTCCTTCGTCACGTCGAGATCGAGCACCACGCGCCCGTCCGGCGTGATCTGTGGCTCGACTTCGAGCTTGAGCGTCGCGCGGCGGAACTGCACACCGCTCATGCCGTTGCCGACCTTCGCCTGGTACGGCAGCTCGGAACCCTGTTCGACGATGGCCTTGACGCGATCGGCCGTCACCACCCGCGGACGCGAAACGATCTGGCCCCGTCCCTGCGCCTCGAGCGCGCTCAGTTCGATGTCGAGTACGCGGCTGAGTGGCGCGGCGAACAGCGTGAAACCGGCGGTCGCCGCGTCGAACCCGCCCAGCGGCCGCGCGGCAAGGTCGAGCGCGTTGCGTGCGTTCGCCGTGAAGGACGCGCCTTCGGCCGCTGGCGGCCGCCCCTGCGCACGCAGCGCGACGCGGGCCCCGAGGTTGCGCGAGAAACCCTGCTCGCCTTCGACGATGCGGGCCTCGATCCGGACCTGCCGCGACGGCCGGTCGATCGCATCGATCAGGCCCGCGATCTGCGTGATGCGCGGCGCGAGATCGGTGACGAACAGCAGGTTCGTGCGGGGATCGGCCGCAGCAGCACCGCGCTTCGACAGCAGACGCTGGCCGGTCGCGCCGGCCAGCAGCCGTTGCACGTCCTGCGCGCGCGGATAGTGCAGCACGAACGTACGGCTAGCGAGTGGCTCCAGATCGGCGGCCCGCGCATGCATTTCGAAGCGCTCGCGTTCGCGCGCGGCCAGCTCGGCCGCCGGTGTCACCCAGATCACGTTGCCGCGCCGGGACATCGCGAGCCCGTGCGTGTCGAGCAGCGTGTCGAACGCCTCGCGCCAGCGGACATTATTCAGACGTAACGTCACCGTGCCGCGCACCTGCTCGCCGACGACGATATTGAGCCCCGTGAACCGCGCGATCGCGTCGAATGCGGCCGCGAGCCCGACACCCTGCAGATTCAGCGAGATCCGCCGCGCGTCGTCCGCATCGCCCGGTTGCCGGGCCGCCGCGTCGCTCATCCGGGCCGGCGGCGCCAACGGGATCGGCGGCCCCTCCAGCGTGGGGGTCGTTGCGGCGGTTTCCGTCGGCAGTGCCGTGCGCGCCGCCTGATCGAATGGCGGCGGGCCGGCGTCCTGCGCTACCGCACCGTCCCCGCCGTCGGCCACGCGCAGCGGCTGCGGCAAGTCCGGCACCGACACATCCGTCGCCCCGGCGGGCCAGACCGCGGGCAGCGGCGGCAACGACGCGCCGGCGTCGGCCGCCGTCACGCCGGCCCAGATGGCAAATAGCCAACAGCCGTGTTTCGTCATGGCCGGCCTCCGTCGTCCAGGACGAGCCGCTGCGCTCCGTCCGCCGTCGCAAGCGTCACGGCCGCGCGCTCGACGCGCACCACGCGCGCGGCCCCGAGCAGGTCGCCAGGCGCGACGGCGGTGAACGCGCCATCGCCGTCGTCGAACAACGCGAGACCGGCGCGCGCGTCGCGAATCGTGCCGGCAAGGCGCGCCGTGTGCCCCGCCGCTTCGGCCGGGCCAGCCTCGCCGAACGGATCTGCGTCGGGCGCCGCCGCGCGAACCGGCGTGTTGTCCGGAGCAGCCGTTGTCGCCGGCAGCGCCGGAAACACGTCGACGGACATGTCCACCCGCGCCGCCGCCATGCCACGCTCGATACGCAGCGCCGTCGGTACCGCCAGCACCGGGAAGCGCGCGAGCCCGCCAACCATGTGCAGCAGCGCGCGAAAACCGCCATCCGCGGCGATGTGCACGGTGCGCCGGCCATCCGGTTCCGCGCCATCGGCGCGCTGCGGTTCGATCGATACGCCGCGCAGCCCGCTCGACGCGGCGAGATCGGCCAGTTCCAGCATCAGTGCCGCCCATTCCGGCGCATGCGGCGAATGATCGTCGCGCGTCGACGCACGATGTCCGTCGCGTCGTTGTCCCGCGGCAGCGAGCATACGCTGCGCGTCGGCCGCGCGCGCCTGCGCTGCGGCGAGCAACGCGCGACTATGGGTCAGCCCGCTCCAGTCGGCGGCATTCGCCAGATGAATGCCGCCAGCCAGCACGGCCACGAATGCCAGTACACACCCCGTGGCATGCACGGCCGCCGGCGACACGCGCGGCAGGCCGCCCGACCCGGCGCCTCCGCGCAGCGCCGGCCGATGCACGAGCGCGGTCATGCGCCACCTCCCGATACCGTCCGCGACGACATCGCGTCGTGCCAGCGCAACTGCACCGAGAACCGGAACGGCATCCAGGCCGTGGCAGCCGGCGCGTCCGAGGCAGGCTTCAACGTCTCTATATCGATCCGCCAGTCGCGCTGCTCGCGCGCCATCGCGGCGAGCCACCGCGCAGCTGCCCGGTAACTCGCGGCACGTGCATCGAGCACGGCGCCGGTCGACGTCATGCGCAGCGCGTCGAGCCGGATATGATCGGCACGCACCTGCATGAGGGTCGCGAGCAACCCTGCCACGCGCCGGTAGGGCGCGGCCAGCGCAGCCGCTTGCGCGTCGCGCTGCGCGACGGCGGCAGCGGCATTGGCGGCGCGTGTCGCAGCCGCCACCTGGGGCTGCAACTGCCGCAGCCGCGTCTCCACGCTGGCACGCTCGGCGTCCACCCGCCACCGCGACAACCCGGCAGCGCCCGTCCACAGGCCGGCGCCGAGCACGCCGAGCAGGATCGCGACACCGCACTGCGCGACCCGGCGACGCCGCAACGCCTGCGCCAATCGCTCGCGGTACGGCAGCAGGTTGAAGTCGCCGAGTACCGCCTGCCCGGGCGCAACCGCCGCGGCCCCGCTCGCCGCCACGTGACCGGCCATCATTCCCACACCCCGCGCAACGCCAGCCCGAATGCGACGGCAAACGCCGGGCCGCCCGGCATGCCGGCGCGCGCGCACGGCTGGCCGTCCCACCCCGTGCAGTCGAACGGCACCACCGCCGTGCCGAGCACATCGCCAATCTCGGCGACGGACGTGTCGAAGCGGGCGATACATCGCTCGTCCCCGGCGACGAATACGCAACCCACGGCTCCGAGCACGCGCCGGCGCAATGCATCGGGAAGCGCTTCCGGCAACGTACCGGACAGGGTGAGCACCGAGACAGCCGACCGGCCCTCGATGCGCCAGCCGCGCACGCCCGCGTCACAGAACCACAGCACGGCGTAGGCACCCTGCGCGTCGAGTTCGAACTGCGCGGCATAGTGCAGCGCGCGCAGCACGGCAACCGACTCGCCGTCGATCACCGTCAGGTCGATACCGGCCTGGGCGGCCACGTCGATCCGCCGTTCGAGCAGCGCCAGCGGCGCCACCGCCACCGCGATCTCGCCGGACCGCACGCCGCCGTAATGCCGCCAGTCGAACGCCAGACTATCCGGCGCCAGCCCCGAAATGCGTTCGGCCGCTTGCCGCGCGGCGTCCGGGATGTCGCCGCGCCCGGCCAGATCGAGCGTCGCGGTACGCATCTCGTCATCGTGCAGCGCCATCACGCCGCGCACGTCGCACTGCACATCAGACGCCGATAGCCGTGACACGGCGGCCGCCAGCGACCGCGCGACGGCTGCCCAACGCGCGTCTTCCGGCCCGCCCGCCAACCCGACCGGCTCCCGCTCGAGCCCCTCGACGCGCACGTTCGCGCACTTGCCGCGCCGGCTCACCACGGCCACCCTCACCTCGTGCGCACCGACGTCGATTCCCGTCGACCGGTACCTGCCCTGTGCAAACCGTGCCACCCATCGTCCTGCCATCCCAGCCTCCCGAGATCGTCGCGGCCCACGCCGCGTTTCCGAGACCTGATTCTGCAAAGCGATGCGTGCGGCCGACAGTCGGCCAAACGGCCAGCATCTGCTCGCGGCGGCCGCGCACGGACTTATGCTGACGGCACGCCGACCGCGGCTTTCCGACGGGCGGCCCCCGCGTCAGGACCGGTCTTACCGGGCAGCTATAATCGCGGGACTGTTTTCCGGTATGCCTATGCAATCCACGACTCCTACGTCCCCGCCTCCCGCCCCGGAGCCGAAGAAGCGGCCCTGGTGGCAAAAAGTCCTGCTCGGCTTCGCCGCGATGTGCGTGGCCCTCGTCGTGGCCGGCGGCCTCGTGCTCGGCTACGCGCTCGTCGTGGCCTGGCCGAACATGCCGTCGCTCGACGCGCTGACCGACTACCGCCCGAAGGTGCCGCTGCGCATCTATACGTCCGATCATGTGCTGATCGGCGAATTCGGCGAGGAGCGCCGCGACGTCGTCCATTTCAAGGACGTGCCCGACTCGCTGAAGAAGGCGATCCTCGCGATCGAGGACGCACGCTTCTACGATCACGGCGGCGTCGACCTCACCGGCATCATCCGCGCCGGCTTCGTCGCGCTGACGAACGGCCACGCGTCGCAGGGCGCGAGCACGATCACGATGCAGGTCGCGCGCAACTTCTTCCTGTCGAGCGAGAAGACCTACACGCGCAAGATCTACGAGATGCTGCTCGCGTACCGGATCGAGCGCGCGCTGACGAAGGATCAGATTCTCGAGGTCTACATGAATCAGATCTATCTCGGCCAGCGCGCGTACGGCTTCGCGAGCGCCGCGCGGGTCTATTTCGGCAAGGACCTGAAGGACATCACGCTCGCGGAAGCCGCGATGCTCGCGGGGCTGCCGAAGGCGCCGTCCGCGTATAACCCGGTCGTCAACCCGAAGCGCGCGAAGGTGCGCCAGGAATACATCCTGCAGCGGATGCTCGAGCTGAACTTCATCACGCGCGAGCAGTACGACGAAGCCGCCGCGCAGCCGCTCGTCGTCAAGGGGCCGGGCCGCGATTTCAGCGTGCACGCCGAGTACGTCGCGGAAATGGTCAGACAGATGATGTATGCGCAGTATCGCGAGGAAACCTACACGCGCGGCTTCAACGTCGTCACGACGATCGATTCCGCGGACCAGCAGGTCGCGTACACCGCGCTGCGCAAGGGCATCATGGATTACGAGCGCCGCCACGGCTATCGCGGGCCGGAAGGCTTCATCGAGCTGCCGGCCGGCGCCGACGATCGCGAACAGGCGATCGACGACGCGCTGCTCGAGCATCCCGACAACGGCGAGCTGATCGCCGCGGTCGTGACGGCCGCGAGCCCGCGCCAGATCACGGTGGCGTTCATCGACGGCAGCACGGCGACGATCGAGGGCGACAACCTGCGCTTCGCGTCGGGCGCGCTGTCGACCAACGCGCAGCCGAACCGCCGCATCCGCCCCGGAGCGATCGTCCGCGTCGTGAAGAACGACGCCGGCAAATGGTCGATCACGCAGTTGCCGCAGGTCGAAGGCGCGTTCCTGTCGATCGTCCCGCAGGACGGGGCGATCCGCTCCCTCGTCGGCGGCTTCGACTACAACAAGAACAAGTTCAACCACGTCACGCAGGCGTGGCGGCAACCGGGTTCGTCGTTCAAGCCGTTCATCTACTCGGCGTCGCTCGACAAGGGCCTCGGGCCGGCGACCGTGATCAACGACGGCCCGCTGTATTTCAGCGCCGCGGAAACGGGCGGCCAGCCGTGGGAGCCGAAGAACTACGGCGGCGGCTTCGAGGGCCCGATGTCGATGCGCACCGCGCTGCAGCGCTCGCGCAACCTCGTGTCGATCCGGATTCTCAACAATATCGGCACGAAATACGCGCAGCAATACATCACGCGCTTCGGCTTCGACGCCGATCGCCATCCGGCCTACCTGCCGATGGCGCTCGGCGCCGGCCAGGTCACGCCGCTGCAGATGGCCGGCGCGTACTCGGTCTTCGCGAACGGCGGCTATCGCGTCAATCCGTACCTGATCGCCGAGGTCACCGATCCGAACGGCGCGATCGTCGCGCGCGCGCAGCCGCTCGTCGCGGAGCAGAACGCGCCGCGCGCGATCGACGCACGCAACGCCTACGTGATGAACAGCCTGCTGCAGAGCGTCGCGCAGCGCGGCACGGGCGCACGGACCAACGTGCTCAAGCGCACCGACCTCGCGGGCAAGACCGGCACGACGAACGACTCGCACGACGCGTGGTTCGCCGGCTACCAGCACACGCTCGCCGCAATCGCGTGGATCGGCTACGACAATCCGCGCAGCCTCGGCGATCGCGAAACCGGCGGCGGCCTGTCGCTGCCGGTCTGGATCGAGTACATGGGTGCGGCGCTGAAGGGCGTGCCCGAGTTCAAGCCGACGGTGCCGGACGGTGTCGAATCGCTCGGCGGCGAGCTGTACTTCACCGAGTTCACGCCGGGGCACGGCTTCGTGTCGACGGTCGGCGTGCCGCAGGCGCCGGCCGCGCAGAACGTCGACGAGGCCGTGCCGCACGTCGACGAGCAGGAAAAGCAGGACATCATGAACCTGTTCCGCGGCCACTGACGCCCGGCCCGGCCATGAAAAAAGCGCCCCGCGGGGCGCTTTTTCTTTGGGCACGACGCGCGGAGCGCCGCGCCCCGGCCGTCACGCGCTGAACGTGATCGGCAGGCCAGCCTGCTGGGTCGCGTACTCGGTGAGCGCCGAGAAGAACTCGGTACCAGTGCGCGTATCGCGCCATTCGCCGTCGATGAAACGGTAGTGGAATCCGCCTGCCTTCGCGGCGATCCACACTTCCTTCATCGGCGGCTGCAGGTTGACGATGATCTTCGAGCCGTTCTCGAACGTCAGCGTCAGCACGCTGCCGTTGCGCTCCAGATCGATGTCGTGATCGCCGTCGTTCGCGACGTCCACGGTACGCTCGACGGCCGCCAGCACGGCCTCGGCACGGGCCAGGTATTCAGTATCGGACATGCTAAACTCTATCGGTTAAATTGTTCAGGGACGATCATGCGAGTCGTTTTCCGGATGAGCGCGATTGTAGCGGCTTTGGCGATTCTTGCCGGCTGCGGTCAAAGCGGCGCGCTCTATCTGCCCACCGTGCCTCCGATGCCCAAGCCGATCCAGCCGCAGAACACGCCGCCATCGGATGTGAAACCGACCGACGAAAACGCGTCGTCCGACGAGACGCCCGATACGTCCGGCTCGCCGCTCATGCTGTCGCCCGAGCTGTCGAGCAGCGCCTCGACCCTGCCCGCTCCGGCATCGGGCCCGACCGCCACGAAGTAACGACGCGAGGCCGCCCGCGCGGCGCGCGAAACGAGGCGATGACTTCCCGGTCATCGCCTTTTGTTTTTCCAGGGCGTTTTTCCGGGCCGCGCCGTCACGCGCGCACGCGCCGCCATCCCCACGCAACCAGCCGCCAGCCGAGCAGCACGGCGACGATCGCCGCGTAGAACTTCGGCTGCGCGACGTTGTGCTTGCCGGCGCGCATCCACCAGAAGTGCAGCACGCCGAATAGCGCGATCGCATAGATCGCGCTGTGCAGCGTCGCCCAGTGGCGGCCGAGCCTGCGCACCATCGCGCGCGGCGACGTCGCGGCAAGCGGGATCAGCAGCACGAACGCAGCGAAGCCGACCGTGATGAACGGGCGCTTGCCGACGTCCTTCAGGATCGCGACGACGTCGAACCACTTGTCGAACCACAGATAGGTCGTGAAATGCAGCGTCGCGTAAAAGAACGCGAACAGCCCGATCATCCGGCGAAAGCGCAACAGCGGCGCGAAACCCGTCATGCGCCTGACCGGCGTGACGGCAAGCGTGACGCACAACAGGACGAGCGTCCACAGGCCCGTCGAGCGCGTGATGAACTCGATCGGATTCGCGCCGAGCCGGTCGGTCAGCCCGAACAGCACGAGGCGCGCGAGCGGATAGAGGCCGGCCGCGAACACCAGCGCCTTGGCCGGTACGAGCCAGCGCGGCGCGGCGGGACGGCTCCCACCCGCGCGCGCGCCTCGCGCGGCCGGCCCGGTGCTGGCGGCGCGCGCACGCGTGAGCGTCGAAGGCGGCATGTCGTTTCTCACGGTCGCCCTCAGAAATTCTTCTTCAGGTCCATGCCCTGATACATCGACGCGACCAGATCGCCGTAGCCGTTGAACATCAGCGTCTTGCGCTTCGGCGTGAAGAAGCCGTCCTCGCCGATGCGCCGCTCGGTGGCCTGGCTCCAGCGCGGATGATCGACGTTCGGGTTCACGTTCGAATAAAAACCGTACTCGTTCGCCGCATACGTGTTCCAGCTCGTCTTCGGCTGCTTGTCGACGAAGCGGATCTTCACGAGCGACTTCGCACTCTTGAAGCCGTACTTCCACGGCACGACGATCCGCACCGGCGCGCCATTCTGGTTCGGCAGCACCTGCCCGTAGACGCCCATCGTCAGCAGCGTCAGCGGATTCATCGCCTCGTCCATCCGCAGCCCTTCCGAATACGGCCAGTCGAGCACCGGCGTCGACAGGCCGGGCATCTGCGACGGATCGGCCAGCGTGATGAACTGCACGTATTTCGCGTTGCCGGTCGGCTGCACGCGCTTGATCAGCTCGGACAGCGGCACGCCGATCCACGGGATCACCATCGACCAGCCCTCGACGCAGCGCAGCCGGTACACGCGCTCCTCGAGCGGCGCGAGCTTCAGCAGCTCGTCGAGATCGAACACCTTCGGGTGCTGCACCTCGCCCTCGACGCTCACCCGCCACGGGCGCGACCGCAGCGTGCCGGCGTTCTGCGCCGGGTCGCTCTTGTCGGTGCCGAATTCGTAGAAGTTGTTGTAGGACGTGATGTCCTTGAACGGCGTCACCTTGTCGATGGCGACGAATTTCGGATTGGTTTTTGCCGCGAGCTTCGCCGCCCGCGGGTCGGGTGACGCATACGCGGCGAGCGCCGCGCCGCTGGTGCCGAACAGGCCACCCGCGGCCGCGAGGCCGGCTGCCTGCAACACGCGCCGCCGGTTCTCGAATACCGCGCGCGGCGTGATCTCGCTCGACGCGATATCCGCGCCGGTCAGTACGTTACGCAAAGGGCGTTTGATCCACATCGTGCAGCTCCTCCCGCATGCGCGGCGCGCATGCTTCATCAGCGTTCGACCCGGCCCGTCACGCGCCGTTCGACGCCCGGTTCGCCCGCCCGTTACAAAACAAAACCGCCGGGCATGCAGTGCACCGGCGGTCTGATAGTCGGACGAGCAACGGAAATCTTACAGCTTGCCGTAGCTGTGCAGCCCGGACAGGAACATGTTGACACCGAGGAACGCGAACGTCGTGACCAGCAGGCCGGTGAGCGCCCACCATGCGGCCACCGCGCCGCGCAGGCCCTTCATCAACCGCATGTGCAGCCACGCCGCGTAGTTCAGCCACACGATCAGCGCCCAGGTTTCCTTCGGGTCCCAGCTCCAGTAGCCGCCCCACGCTTCGGCCGCCCACAGCGCGCCGAGGATCGTCGCGATCGTGAAGAACGCGAAACCGACCGCGATCGACTTGTACATCACGTCGTCGAGCACTTCCAGCGTCGGCAGGCGATCGGCGAGGATGCCCCGTTCCTTCATCAGGTACGCGACCGACACCATCGCCGACAGCGCGAAGCTGCCGTAGCCGATGAAGTTCGCCGGCACGTGGATCTTCATCCACCAGCTTTGCAGCGCCGGCACGAGCGGCTGGATCTGCTGCGCATCGCGCGCGACCGAGTACCACATCAGGAAGCCGACCGCCGCGCTGATGACCAGCAACACGAACGCGCCGAGCGAACGCGTGCCGTAGTGGCCTTCGTAATACAGATAAAGCAGCGCGGTGATCAGGCTGAACAGGACGAACACTTCATAGAGGTTCGACACGGGGATATGCCCGACGTCCGCACCGATCAGGTAGGACTCGTACCAGCGCACCATCAGCCCCGTGAAGCCCATCAGCACGGCAACCCACGTGAGCTTCTGGCCGATCGCGGCGCCCGTTTCGGAGCGCGCGAGCAGGCCGATCCAGTAGAAGATCGTCGCGAGCACGAACAACGCGCTCATCCACAGGATCGCCGACTGGCTCGACAGGAAGTACTTGAGGAAGAACGCCGAATCGGCGCGGGCGAGATCGCCCTGGTAGATCTGGATCGACAGCAGCGACAGCACGGCGATCGACGCCATCATCAGCCGCGCCGGCTTCCAGCGCCAGCCGAGCGCGACGAGCGCAGGCACGGTGCCGATCATCACCGCCTTGTCGTAGTAATCCATGTGCGCGTTGTAGTGCACGAGCGCATAGCCCGCGCCCGCCACCAGCGCCAGTGCGAACAGCCAGTCGAACAGCGACAGGCGCGCGAGGAACGGCCGCTCGTCGAACAACGGCGACGATGACGGCGCCGGAGCCGACGCCGTACGGGAAGAGGAAACTTGCGTGAGATCCATGATGTTACCGGGTGGAATTCTCGGAATCGGAACCGCCGCCGGCAGGCGGGCGGGCCGTCGAAGCCGCACCGGCGGGCGCGGCGTCGCGAGGTGCGGCGCGCAAGGCGGCGCCGGCCGCGTCGCGCGTCTGCACGAATTCTTTCTCGAAATCGAAGGTCTTGCGGGCCGTGGACATTGCCATCACCACATCGACGCCCGAACCGGCGTCCTTCAGCCAGAACCAGAGTCGCCGCTCGCGCACGTAGAACATCGAGAAGATGCCGGCGACCAGCAGCAGGCTGCCAAGATACACCAGATTCTTGCCGGGTGCGCGCGTCAACTGAAATACCGAAGCTTGCACCTGCTTGAATGAGTCAAGCTGCAAATAGACCGGCGATCCATACAAGAAGCTGTCGGATAGCGCGTTGATCGCGTTCTGCACGAAGCGGATCGTGTCGGTGCCCTGCTGCGCGGCCGGCTCGCCGGCACGCTCGCGCGCGATCTGCCAGACCTCCCACATCGAGCCCTCGAGCATCCGCAGCAGCAGGCTCGCGGCCTTCTCCTGCTCGCCCTTCGGCACCGAGCGGTCGATGAAGGTCGCCACCGCCTGGAAACCACCGACCGGCTGCCCGTCCGCCCCGCGGCCGACGCTGTCGTCGCTCGCCGCAAAGAGGGTCAGCACCTTCGACGCGCTGTCCTGCAAACGGCCGCGCAGCGACGCGTCGCCCGGCAGCGAGCGCTGCGCGAAGCGCGCGGCGGCTTCGGTACGCACCGCCGGGTCCTCGAGCGCGGCGCGCAGGCGCATCCATTCGCCGATCGAATCCTGGCTGTCGGCCGGAATCCGCATGTAGCGGAACGGATCGTTCGGGCTCGCGCGCACGCCGGCGAGGAACACGCGCTCGCCATTCATGTCGACGGGCAGCATGTAGTTGTTGAATTCGCGTGCCTGGCCGTCCTTGCCGCGAATCTTGTACTGCACCGACGGGCCAATGTTGTGGAGCTGCGTCGGCTTCGACGTCTTCGCGCCCGAGCCGAGCCGCTCGTCGAACACTTCCTTCAGCGAACTGGTCGTCGCGACGCCGCGTACGTCCGGCTTGCCTTTCGCGTCGGCCATGTTCTCGACGTTGATCGCACGGAAGTCGGAGAACTCGATCGTGTCACCGTCGGCGCCCGGAACCTGCAGCGGTGCCGAGCTGCCGATCGTGCCCTTCACCGGGACGGTCGCCGCCTGGCTGCCGGTCATCGGATAGGCCGTCATCTGCATCTGCGAGCCGCCGTCCTGGAAGCTCGACTGGTAAATCGACACGCCCTTGTACGTGAACGGCTTGTTGACCTCGACCCGTGCCGGGATCTTCCGGCCGGTCTCGCGATCGATCACGACGATGTCGCTCGCGAACAGCTTCGGCATGCCCGTCGTGTAGTAATCGACGATGAACTTGTCGAGCTGGATCGAGAACGGCAGATCCTGGATCAGCGAGCCGCTCGGCTGGTTCAGGATCGCGGTCGACACGAACTGGCCCTCCGGCACCCACGCATAGCCGCGGAACGTCGGGTTCGACGCGGACAGGCGATGGTCGGGCGAAATCTCGCTGATCGTCGCGCTCGTGTTGACCGGGCTCTTGCCGAATATCCACATCTGGAATTTGATCGGCAGGTTGCTGTCGAGCAGGCCGCCGATACAGATCACGACGATCGCGAGGTGTGCCGAGATATAGCCCCACTTGGTCATCGCGCCGCGCTTCGCGGAAATCAGCGTCGCGCCGTTGGTTTCACGCACGACGTGCTTGTAGCCGGCCTTCGTGACGAAGCTGGCGAGCGTCGCCGCGACGCTCGCGCGCGTGCCGGATGCCGTGTACTCGGCCTTGTGGTGGAATGCGCGCAGGCTGCCTTCGCGGACCTTGTCCTTCCAGCTCTTCGCATCGGCGAGCATCTTCGGCGCGTTGCGGATCACGCACAGCGAGATCGACACGACGAGGAAGATCAGGATCAGCATGAACCACCACGCGCTGTACACGGTGTACAGGCTGAGCGAGCGGAAGATGTCCGCCCAGAACGGCCCGAACTGGTTCACGTAGTTCGGATACGGATCGTCCTGGGTCAGGACCGTGCCGATGATGCTCGCGATCGACAACACCACCAGCAACGCGATCGCGAAACGCATCGAGCTCAGCAGCTCGACCGCACGTTTCGACGCACCCTGACCCGACTTCGACTGCAACCCCGACGTGGTAACGCTCATTCAAACTCCGACTAAGGGGAAACAGCCCCCACGCTCACTATGTTCGGCTCGGGAGGCGCAGCCCCCCCCAATCGCCCGCAAGCCGCGCCATCCCGGCTCGGCTCGGCGCGTGCCGACAAAAAAGAAGGGCGAGGCAACCGCAACGACGCGGCGCCCCACCCTTTTCTTGTTCTGACTCCGGCCGCCCTTCGGGCGCCCGGTCATTCCATTCGCGGCTGACCGCTCAACGCAGGCCCGCGATGTAATCCGCGACGGCCTTGATCTCGGTATCCGACAGCCGCGACGCGATCTGATGCATCGCCTCGTTGTTGTTGCGCGCGCCGGCACCCTGCTGGAACGCGGTCAACTGCGCGACCGTGTAATCGGCCCATTGCCCCGACAAACGCGGATACTGGACCGGGATCCCCTGCCCCGTCGGCCCGTGGCAGCTCGCGCAGGCGGGTACGCCCTTCTCCGCGATGCCGCCGCGATAGATCTTCTGGCCGACCGGCACGGTCGCCGCATCGCGAGCGGTACCGAGCTTCGTCGTCTGCGACCCGTAGTACGCGGCGACGTTGCGCATGTCGTCCGCGCTCAACGCGCTCGCGAATCCGACCATCACCGCGTTGTTACGCACCGGCCCCTTCGCGCCCGGCTGCGTCTTGAAGTCGTTCAACTGCTTGACCAGATATTCGGGATGCTGGCCGGCGAGCTTCGGGAAACTGCCCGACGCGCTGTTGCCGTCGGCGCCGTGACACGACGCGCAGACCTGCCCGGCAATCGCCTTGCCGCGGTCCAGATCCGGCTTGGCCGCATCTGCCGCATTTGCCTCCGCTACGAAACCTACGAACCCTGCTGCAACCTGAAGCACCATCAGAGACTTGCACAGTCGATTCATTCGCACACCCTGTTTCGTCTTGTGGGAATTTGAGGTTCTGCAAAAAACGACGGCGTTCAGTCTACCGCAGAAGCCACATAAAAGTGCGAGGCAGGCGCCCGGTGGACTTCGGTAAAACCGCCGTATTGTACAATATCGTGCTGAAAGCCCCCGCGCCTATCGGGGCTACCCCGCCTCCACCAAGCGGCTCGCGCCGCCCGTCCTTCCGGTTCCCATGGCCTTTCTGCTCCATCAAGCCCGCTTCTACACGACCGTCAACCATCTGCGCGACCTGCCGCCGACGGTTCAGCCGGAAATCGCGTTCGCGGGCCGCTCGAATGCCGGCAAGTCGACGGCGATCAACGTGCTGTGCAACCAGAAGCGGCTGGCCTTCGCGTCGAAGACGCCCGGCCGCACGCAGCATATCAACTACTTCTCCGTCGGCCCGGCCGCCGAGCCCGTCGCGAACCTCGTCGACCTGCCCGGCTACGGCTACGCGGAAGTGCCCGGTGCCGCCAAGGCGCACTGGGAAATGCTGCTGTCGTCCTATCTCGCCACGCGCTCGCAGCTCTGCGGCCTGATCCTGATGATGGATTCGCGCCGTCCGCTGACCGATCTCGATCGACGGATGATCGAGTGGTTCGCGCCGACCGGCAAGCCGATCCACACGCTGCTGACGAAGTGCGACAAATTGACGCGCCAGGAAAGCATCAATGCGCTGCGCAACACGCAGAAGGGGCTCGACGCGTATCGCGACCAGGGCGTGAAGGGCAAGCTGACGGTCCAGCTGTTCTCGGCGCTGAAGCGTACGGGGCTCGACGAGGCCCATGAACTGATCGAGAGCTGGCTGCGGCCGTCCGTCGCCGACGAAAAAAGCGAGCCTGTAGCACAATGAGCGGGCAACGCGCGGCTGGGATCGGCTGTGCGCACCTGACGGCACCTGCGGATTCGGCCGGCTCATAAAAAAACCCGCCGTTGAACGGCGGGTCAAACAGCCTAATCGAAAAACGACAGGCACCCGCTCAGGGAGGAGAAGCGGGGAGCTGCACGCAACGCGTGCCGCTCGATCGCTATCATATACCAACGATCTCGAAAATGACCTAAGGGTTCCGTAAGGTCTTCTTGCCCTGATTTCTGCCAAATCGCCATGAGCTTCCATCCGCTTCATCGTCCGCGCCGGATGCGCCGCGACGACTTCTCCCGCCGCCTGATGCGCGAAAACCGCCTGACCACCGACGACCTGATCTACCCGGTGTTCGTCGTCGAAGGCACCCAGCAACGCCAGCCCATCCCGTCGATGCCCGGCGTCGAGCGCGTGTCGGTCGACCTGCTGATGCACGTCGCCGAGCAGTGCGTCGAACTGGGCGTGCCCGTGCTGTCGCTGTTCCCGGCCATCGATCCGTCGGTGAAAACGCCCGACGGCCGCGAGGCGGCCAATCCGGAAGGCCTGATTCCGCGCGCCGTGCGTGAGCTGAAAAAGCGCTTCCCCGAGCTCGGCGTGCTGACCGACGTCGCGCTCGATCCGTACACGAGCCACGGCCAGGACGGCGTGCTCGACGAGCACGGCTACGTGATCAACGACGATACGATCGAAATCCTGATCGAACAGGCGCGTGCGCAGGCCGAAGCCGGCGTCGACATCGTCGCGCCGTCGGACATGATGGACGGGCGCATCGGCGCGATCCGCGAGATGCTGGAAAGCGACGGTCATATCCATACGCGGATCATGGCCTATTCGGCGAAGTTCGCGTCGGCGTTCTACGGCCCGTTCCGCGATGCGGTCGGTTCGGCATCCAACCTGGGCAAGGGCAACAAGATGACCTACCAGATGGATCCGGCGAACAGCGACGAAGCGCTGCGTGAAGTGCGCCTCGACATCGACGAAGGCGCCGACATGGTGATGGTCAAGCCCGGCATGCCGTATCTCGACATCGTGCGCCGCGTGAAGGACGAGTTCCGCTTCCCGACCTACGTGTACCAGGTGAGCGGCGAATACGCGATGCTGAAGGCGGCCGCGATGAACGGCTGGCTCGACCACGACAAGGTCGTGCTCGAATCGCTGCTCGCGTTCAAGCGGGCAGGCGCCGACGGCGTGCTCACGTACTTCGCGCTCGATGCCGCGCGTCTGCTGAAAGCGCAGCGCTGATCGCGCGTCGGCACGCACCTGCAAAAACGGCGGAGCACCTCGGTGTTCCGCCGTTTTTTTGTTTACCGTCGATCGAGACTGTCAGCCGGCCCGAATCGTCCGTCGCCGGTTCGCCCTGGCGGCCACCGTCATACCGTCGGCACGGCTGCCCGATCGAGGCTGCGCAGGAACGTATCGGCCGCCTGATAGCCGACCACGCGGCCGATCTCGTTGCCGTTGCGATCGAAGAAGATGATGCCCGGCGGCCCGAACAGGTTGAAGCGTTTGAGCAGCGCCTGATCGTCCGGGTTGTTCGCGGTGACGTCCGCGCGCACCAGGTGAAGCTTCGCGAGCCGCGCCTGCACGCGCGCGTCGGTGAACGTCAGATGCTCCATCTCCTTGCAGCTCACGCACCAATCGGCGTAGAAGTCGAGCATCACGGGCTGGCCCGACGTCTTCAGCAGCGCGTCGAGTTCGCCGCTCGAGCGCACCGATGCGAACGCGGGACCGTCTTGCGCGGCCGTTGCGCCGCCCGTCGCCGCGCCGCCGGACGCTACCGTACGCGCCGCCAGCACGGCCAGCGGCTTGACGGGATCGGTCGAGCCCGCAGCCAGGCCGACGAGCAGCGTCGCGGCCCAGATCGCGAGCGCGGCGCCCACGCCGCGGCCCAGGCGGCGCCAGATCGACGCGGCACCGGCATTCGGCGTGAACAGCCCGAGCGCCGCGGCCGCGATCAGCAGCCACAACGCCGCGAGCACCATCTTCAGCGCGCCCGCCAGCACCGGCCAGACGATCCACAACGCGGCCGCGAGCAGCACGATGCCGAAGAACACCTTGACGCCGTCCATCCATGCACCCGCGCGCGGCAGCACCGTCCCGGCTCCGACGCCGACGACCAGCAGCGGCACGCCGAGCCCCAGCCCCATCGCGAACAGCGCCGCGCCGCCGAGCAACGCATTGCCGGTGTGCGCGATGAAAGCGAGCACGGCGAACAGCGGCGCCGTCATGCACGCGCCGACGACCAGCGCCGACAACGCGCCCATCGCCGCGACCGCGACGAAGTGGCCGCCCTGGCGCGCACTCGATGCCTCGGCCGCGCCGTTCTGCCAGCGCTCCGGCAATGCGATGTCCTTGCCCGAGATCAGCGATATCGCGAACGCGGTCAGCAGCACGGCGAACGCGCCGAGCACCCACGGGTTCTGCAACCATGCGCCGAGGCTCTGGCCGACCAGCGCGGCGGCGATCCCGAGTACCGTGTAGACCAGCGCCATGCCGACCACGTAGGTCAGCGACAGCGCGAAGCCGCGTGCATGCGTCACGCGCGTGCCCTGGCCGATGATGATCGCGGACACGATCGGAATCATCGGGTATGAACACGGCAGCAGGCTCAGCACGACACCCGCGACGAAATAGAGCGCGACGATCGTGAAGAAGCCGTGGCCTTCGAGCAGCGACTGCGCGAAATCGGCGCTCGTGACCTTGTCGAACCAGCTACCCGCGGCAGCCGTGTCACCAGACGACGCGGCGGCGCCGAGCGCTGCGCCATCGACCTTCATCACGTGCTCGGCCGGTGGATAGCAGATCCCTTCGTCCGCACACCCTTGCGACGTCACCGCGAGCTCGAACGGCCCGGCCGCCTGCTTTACCGGCACGCGAACGACGACTTCATCGCGATAGGTCTCGACGTTCTTCTGGAACGTCTGGTCGAACTTCACGTGGCCGGCCGGGTATTGCGGCTCGCCGAGCGTGGCCTGACCGCTCTTCACCGCGAACGCGAACCGCTCTCGATACATGTAATAGCCGTTGGCGATCTTGAAGCGGACATCCACCTGTCCCGGCGATTCGCTCGCGCTGAACTTGAATGCAACCGACGGATCGAGGAAATCGTCGGCCGCGCGCGCGGCGGACAATCCGCCCAGCACGAGCACGAACGACAACAGGACCGCAAGAAACCGCAGCGCGCGCACGCGCACCGAAAGCGCCATACCGTTAAACATGAAATAGACGTTGAGTTTCGCTGGTCACCCACTGGCCATACGCGGCGGATGCCGTCGTCTGCCACGAGACGATTTCGGGCGTCTCGTAAGGATGATGCGCGAGAATGAACCGCTCCAGTTCGAGTGCCCGGACCGGGCTCGTCTTGAACAGCAACTGGATCTCGTCGGTCGTTTCGACCTTGCCCTGCCAGTGATAGCGCGACTTGATCGTGCCGAGCTCGGACACGCACGCGGCCAGCCGCCCACCGAGCGCGCCGTCGGCGAGCGCCGCAGCCGTCGCCGCATCGGGTACCGTCGTCAGCATCAGCACCACTATCATCCGCGCCCTCCTAACGAGTCTGCCGGCGCCGGTTACACGTTCAAGGACCGCACCGGTTGCCCCGTATCGTAGCGCAGCCCGCGCAACGCTGCCGGTACCGGCCTGCGACAATCGATCGCAGCCGGCATCTCAAAAACAAAAAGGGCCAAGCAATTGCTCGGCCCCTTTCAGATACTGCTGCGTACCGGAAGCTTACTCAGCTTCTTGCACGTTTTCCGTTTCGTCGACTTCCGGACGATCGAGCAGTTCGACCAGTGCCATCGGTGCGTTGTCGCCCACGCGGAAGCCGAACTTCAGCACGCGCAGGTAGCCGCCCGGACGGTTCGCGAAACGCGGACCGAGCACGTCGAACAGCTTCGCCACCGAGTCACGATCGCGCAGGCGGTTGAACGCCAGGCGACGGTTTGCCAGCGACGGCTTCTTGCCGAGCGTGATCAGCGGCTCGACGACCTTACGGAGTTCCTTCGCCTTCGGCAGCGTCGTCTTGATGACTTCGTGCTCGATCAGCGAGTTGGACATGTTACGGAGCATAGCCAGACGGTGGCTGCTCGTGCGGTTCAGTTTCCGCAGACCATGACGATGGCGCATTTCAGTTTCCTTGATTCAAAGTTTTGGTCCAGCTCTTCTATCGCACCTCGGAGGGTGCACGGGCCGGTAACGAGAAAAAGCAAGATGCGGATTTTAAAGGAAAATCCGCATCTTTGCCAACTACAGCTATAGCCAGACTACAACCGGGCTTACTTGTCGAGACCAGCCGGCGGCCAGTTCTCGAGCTTCATGCCCAGCGTGAGACCGCGCGAAGCGAGCACTTCCTTGATCTCGTTGAGCGACTTGCGACCGAGGTTCGGCGTCTTCAGCAGCTCGTTTTCCGTGCGCTGGATCAGATCGCCGATGTAGTAGATGTTCTCGGCCTTCAGGCAGTTCGCCGAACGAACCGTCAGCTCGAGATCGTCCACCGGACGCAGCAGGATCGGATCGATCTGCGGTGCACGCGACGGCGCTTCGGCTGCCGTTTCCGTGCCTTCCAGCGCCGCGAACACGGACAGCTGGTCGACCAGGATGCGCGCCGACTGGCGGATCGCTTCTTCCGGCGTGATCACGCCGCTCGTCTCGATGTTCATCACGAGCTTGTCGAGGTCGGTACGCTGCTCGACACGTGCGCTTTCAACCGCATAGCTCACGCGGCGAACCGGCGAGAACGATGCGTCGAGGACGATGCGGCCGATGATCTTGGCCGTGTCTTCGCCATAGCGACGGACGTTGCCGGGCACATAGCCGCGACCCTTTTCGATCTTGATCTGAACGTCGAGCTTGCCGCCCTTCGACAGGTGCGCAATCACGTGATTCGGATTGATGACTTCGCAATCGTGAGCCAGCTCGATATCGCCGGCGGTCACGACGCCTTCGCCTTCCTTGCGCAGCGTAACCGTCACTTCGTCACGGTTATGCAGCTTGAACACCACGCCCTTCAGGTTCAGCAGCAGGTTGACGACGTCTTCCTGCACGCCATCCAGCGTCGAGTACTCGTGCACCACGCCTGCGATCGTGACTTCGGTCGGCGCGTAGCCCACCATCGACGACAGCAGCACGCGGCGAAGCGCATTGCCCAAGGTGTGGCCGTAACCGCGTTCGAACGGTTCCATGACCACCCTCGCGTGGTTCTCGCCCAGCGATTCCACGGCGATGATCTTGGGTTTCAGCAAACTGGTTTGCATGGGCTTTCCTTTTCAATACCCTCGGCTCGTTACACCGATAAGGCTGACCGGTAACAACCAGAAAATAAACAGCCGAGGCCCCTCCTTGCGCAACGCAATCGGGGTACCTCGGCCGTCAATCGGATTAACGCGAATACAATTCGACGATCAGGCTTTCGTTGATGTCGCCTGCGATTTCAGCGCGTTCCGGCATTTGCTTGAACGTGCCTTCGAACTTCTTCGCATCGACTGCAACCCAGCTCGGCATGCCGCCTTGCTCGGCCAGCGACAGCGCTTCGACGATACGCGCCTGCTTCTTCGCCTTTTCGCGGATCGCGACGACGTCACCCGCCTTCACTTGCTGCGACGGGACGTTTGCGACGACGCCGTTCACGGTGATCGACTTGTGGCTCACCAGCTGACGCGCTTCAGCGCGGGTCGAGCCGAAGCCCATGCGATACACGACGTTGTCGAGGCGCGACTCGAGCAGTTGCAGCAGGTTTTCACCCGTGTTGCCCTTGCGACGATCGGCTTCAGCGAAGTAGCGACGGAACTGACGCTCCAGCACGCCGTAGATACGCTTGACCTTCTGCTTTTCGCGCAGCTGCGTACCGTAGTCGGACGTACGTGCGCCCGAGGTACGGCCGTGCTGACCCGGCTTGCTGTCGAGCTTGCACTTGTCGGCGAGCGAACGGCGTGCGCTCTTCAGGAACAGGTCGGTGCCTTCACGGCGGGACAGCTTGGCTTTGGGGCCGATATAACGTGCCACTTTGCATTCCTTTATCAATCAGTCACGCGGATCGAAATCCGCGCTAGTCCGCTCCCTTTGGGGCGAACGGTGGGCTTAGTCAATCAAAAAAGCAACGCCCGTCGACGCTGAGCGGCGACAGGCAATGCGCTAGCACGAACGTGCCAGCACATCCTTAGATACGACGACGCTTCGGCGGGCGGCAGCCGTTGTGCGGAATCGGGGTGACGTCCGAAATCGCGGTGATCTTGATGCCGAGGCCGTGCAGTGCGCGCACT
>NZ_BBSK01000061.1:0-12407 GCF_001319805.1 Burkholderia sp. E168m22 | reverse complement strand
CCGGGCCCTTGATCCGCACTTCCAGATTCTTCACGCCGTATTCCATCGCGACGCGGCCAGCCGACTCGGCTGCGACCTGAGCAGCGAACGGCGTCGATTTGCGCGAGCCCTTGAAGCCCTGACCGCCCGACGTCGCCCATGCCAGAGCGTTGCCTTGGCGATCGGTGATCGTGATGATCGTGTTGTTGAACGACGCGTGAACGTGAACCACGCCTTCAGCGACGTTCTTCTTAACCTTCTTGCGAACGCGTTGCGCCGCGGTGTTCGAAGCCTTAGCCATTACGTTTTCCTGTAACTGTCAGTTCCGCTTACTTCTTCAGCGCTTGCGCTGCACGACGCGGACCCTTGCGGGTACGTGCGTTCGTACGCGTACGCTGACCGCGCATCGGCAGGCCCTTGCGATGACGGACGCCGCGGTAGCAACCGAGGTCCATCAGGCGCTTGATGTTCATCGTCACTTCACGGCGCAGATCGCCTTCGACGACAAACTTGCCCACTTCTTCACGCAGCTTTTCCAGGTCTGCGTCGGTCAGATCCTTGACCTTCTTCGAAAAATCGACGCCAGCTGCCACGCAGATGCTGCGCGAACGGGTGCGGCCGACACCAAAGATAGCCGTCAGGCCAATCTCGGTGTGCTGGTGATTCGGGATGTTAACCCCTGCGATACGAGCCATTGTTTTTCCTCAAACAAAAAGCGCAAACAAACGCGCGGTCAGCCTTGGCGCTGCTTGTGGCGCGGATCCGAGCTGCAGATCACGCGAACGACGCCTTTGCGCTTGATGATCTTGCAATTGCGGCAAATGCGCTTAACCGATGCCATCACTTTCATGATAATACCCTTTTTTCAAATCACTTCGCCCGGAACACGATCCGCGCACGAGACAGATCGTAAGGCGTCAACTCAACCGTCACCTTGTCGCCGGGCAGAATGCGGATGTAGTGCATCCGCATCTTTCCGGAAATATGCCCCAACACGACATGGCCGTTTTCCAGCTTCACACGGAAGGTCGCATTCGGGAGGTTTTCAATCACCTCACCCTGCATCTGGATTACATCGTCTTTGGCCATAGTCCTTTCAACGCATCGGGATGTTGCCGCCCTTGAAGTTAGCCTTCTTGAGCAGTGACTCATACTGTTGCGACATAACGTACGACTGCACCTGCGCCATAAAGTCCATCGTGACGACGACAATGATCAGCAGCGACGTTCCACCAAAATAAAACGGCACGTTCCAGCGCAGCACCAGGAATTCCGGCAGCAGACACACGAAGACGATGTAGATCGCACCGGCCAGCGTCAGACGCGTGAGGATGCGGTCGATATATCGTGCGGTCTGATCGCCCGGACGAATGCCCGGAACAAACGCGCCGCTCTTCTTCAGGTTGTCCGCGGTCTCCCTGCTGTTGAACACCAGTGCGGTGTAGAAGAAGCAGAAAAACACGATTGCCAGCGTGTACAGCAGCACATAGACCGGCTGGCCCGGCTTCAGCGCTTCCGCAACGTTATGCAACGTATTGGAAATCCAGCTTCCCGTCGGCTGACCGGTACTGAACCAGCCGAGAATCGTTGCCGGGAACAGAATGATCGACGATGCAAAGATCGGCGGAATCACGCCCGACATGTTCAGCTTCAGCGGCAGATGCGACGACTGCCCACCGTAGATCTTGTTGCCGACCTGGCGCTTCGCGTAGTTCACGAGGATCTTGCGCTGACCGCGTTCGATGAACACGACCAGGTAAGTCACCGCGGCGATCAGAACGACGATGATGATCGCCGAAATGATGCTCATCGAACCCGTACGCACCAGCTCGAACAACCCACCCACGGCATTCGGGAATCCTGCTGCGATCCCGCCGAAGATGATGATCGAGATACCGTTGCCCAGACCACGCTCGGTAATCTGCTCGCCGAGCCACATCAGGAACATCGTGCCCGTCACCAGCGTCACGACCGTCGTCAGACGGAACAGCATGCCGGGATCGGTGACGAGGCCCGGCTGGTTTTCCAGCGCGGCCGCGATACCGAATGCCTGGAAGGTCGCGAGCACCACGGTGAAATACCGCGTGTACTGCGTGATCTTCCGTTGCCCTGCCTGCCCTTCCTTCTTCAGCGCCTCGAGCTGCGGCGAAACGATCGCCAGCAACTGCATGATGATCGACGCCGAGATGTACGGCATGATCCCCAGCGCAAAGATCGTGAAGCGGGACAGTGCGCCACCCGAGAACATGTTGAACATGCCCAGGATGCCGCCCGCCTGGCTCTGGAACAGCTTAGCCAGTTGATCCGGATCGATGCCCGGCACGGGAATGTGCGCGCCGATGCGATAGACGATCAGCGCCAGGAGCAGGAACATCGCTCGCCGGCGCAGATCGCCGAATTTCGCCGTGCTTCGACCGGGTTTTGCAAGACTCGGGCTGTTAGCCAAGTACCTTCTCCGATGAATGCAAGTGACGACGCGCTACGCGTGTCACTCGGCGAACGAACCGCCAGCCGCTTCGATCGCAGCGCGCGCACCCTTGGTGGCACCGAGACCCTTCACGACGATCTTGCGCTTCAGTTCGCCCGTCGCGATGATCTTTGCGCTCTTCGTCAGCTCGCCGACCAGGCCGGCTTGCTTCAGTGCGAGCAGATCGATCTCGTCGACCGGCAGCTTCTCGAGGTCGCTCAGGCGCACTTCACCGACGAATTCCTTCGTCAGCGACGTGAAGCCGCGCTTCGGCAGACGACGTTGCAGCGGCATCTGACCGCCTTCGAAACCGACTTTGTGGAAGCCGCCCGAACGCGATTTCTGACCCTTGTGACCACGGCCAGCCGTCTTGCCGAGGCCCGAACCGATGCCACGACCGACGCGACGCTTGGCGTGCTTTGCACCAGCGGCCGGCTTCAGGTTATTCAATTCCATATCAACTCCTTGATCCGTAGGGCCGCTTACGCGATGACCTTAACGAGGTACGAGACCTTGTTGATCATGCCGCGGACCGCCGGCGTGTCCTGCAGCTCGCTAACCGAATTGAGTCGGCGCAGGCCCAGGCCACGCACGGTCGCGCGGTGCGATTCGCGGGTCCCGATCAGGCTCTTGACGAGCTGAACCTTGACAGTTTTTTCAGACATGGTGACCACCCGGGCTTAGCCCAAAATATCTTCGACGGACTTGCCGCGCTTCGCCGCGATGTCTGCCGGGGTCGACTGCTTGCGCAGACCGTCCAGCGTGGCGCGAACGAGGTTGTACGGGTTCGTCGAACCGTGGCTCTTCGCCACGACGTTCTGAACGCCCATCACGTCGAACACTGCGCGCATCGGGCCGCCGGCGATCACGCCCGTACCTGCCTTCGCCGGAGCGAGGAGGACAGCGGATGCGCCATGCTTGCCGTGCACTTCGTGCTGCAGCGTGCCGTTCTTGAGCGGCACCTTGAACATGTTGCGGCGAGCTTGTTCCATTGCCTTCTGGACAGCGACCGGCACTTCCTTCGCCTTGCCCTTGCCCATACCGATGCGGCCATCACCATCGCCAACCACGGTCAGTGCGGCGAAGCCGAGAATACGGCCACCCTTCACGACCTTGGTCACGCGATTGACCGAAATCATCTTTTCGCGAAGGCCGTCGTCGCGCTCGTCAGCCTGAACTTTCGCTTGCATCTTTGCCATGACGAATTCCTTCCTTAGAACTTGAGCCCAGCTTCGCGAGCTGCCTCAGCCAGCGCCTTGACGCGGCCGTGGTAGCGGAAGCCCGAGCGGTCGAAGGCGACGGATTCGATGCCGGCAGCCTTTGCCTTTTCGGCAATACGCTTGCCGATCAGCGTCGCGGCATTGACGTTGCCGCCCTTGCCCGACTTGTCGGCCAGTTCTGCGCGCACTTCTGCCTCGAGCGTCGACGCGCTGGCGAGCACCTTGGTGCCGCACGGCGAGAACACTTGAGCGTAGATGTGCGTGTTCGTGCGATGCACGGCGAGACGCGCGACCTGCAGCTCAGCGATCTTGATACGCGTCTGGCGAGCGCGGCGCAGGCGAGATTGAGTCTTATCCATGATTGCGCACCCTTACTTCTTCTTCGTTTCTTTGAGGATCACAACCTCGTCGGCATAACGCACGCCCTTGCCCTTGTAGGGCTCCGGCGGACGGTAACCGCGGACTTCCGCAGCCACTTGACCGACTTGTTGCTTGTTGATCCCCTTGATCACGATTTCGGTTTGCGTCGGGGTTTCAGCCTTGACGCCTTCCGGCATCTGGTGCACCACCGGGTGCGAGAAACCCAGCGACAGGTTCAGCTTGTCGCCTTGCGCTTGCGCACGGTAACCGACGCCAACCAGCGTCAGCTTGCGCTCGAAACCCTTGGTCACGCCGTGCACGGCATTCGCGATGATCGCGCGCATCGTGCCCGACAGTGCATTTGCTTCGCGGCTTTCGTCGACCGGCGACAGATTCAGCGTGCCGTCGTTGTTCGCCACGTTCACGAGCGGATTGATCGCTTGCGTGATGGTGCCCAGCGGGCCCTTGACGGTGATTGCACCGTCGGCCAGCTTGACTTCCGCGCCTTGCAGCGCGATCGGGCTCTTACCTACTCGAGACATGTTTCTCTCTCCTCGGCTTTAAGCGACGTAGCAGATGACTTCGCCGCCGACGCCGGTAGCGCGCGCCTTGCGGTCGGTCATCACGCCCTTCGGCGTCGACACGATTGCCACACCGAGGCCATTCATGACCTGCGGAATGTCGTTACGGCCGCGGTACACGCGCAGACCAGGCTTCGACACGCGCTCGAGGCGTTCGATGACCGGGCGACCTGCGTAGTACTTCAGCGCGATATTCAGTTCGGACTTCGCACCTTCCGCCTTCACGGCGAAATCGTCGATATAGCCTTCGTCCTTCAGGACTTGCGCGATTGCAACCTTGACCTTCGACGAGGGCATCGCGACCGATACCTTCTCGACCATCTGCGCGTTGCGGATGCGAGTCAGCATATCGGCGATAGGATCACTCATGCTCATTTACGTTTCTCCTATTACCAGCTCGCCTTGGTCAGGCCAGGAATCTCGCCACGGAATGCGATTTCACGAATCTTGTTACGCGCGAGGCCGAATTTACGGAACGTGCCACGCGGACGGCCCGTGATCGCGCAGCGGTTACGCTGGCGGGTCGGGTTTGCGTTGCGGGGCAGTTGCTGCAGCTCCAGGCGTGCTTCGTAGCGCTCTTCTTCCGACTTGCTTTGGTCTTCGACGATCGCCTTCAGCGCTTCGCGCTTTGCTGCGAACTTCGCGACCAGGCGGGCGCGCTTCTTTTCACGTTCGATCAGTGCCAGTTTAGCCACGGTAACCTCAGTTTCTGAACGGGAACTTGAAGCTGGCGAGCAGAGCCTTTGCTTCGTCGTCGGTCTTCGCAGTCGTCGTGATGCTGATGTTCAGCCCACGCAGTGCGTCGATCTTGTCGTAATCGATTTCGGGGAAAATGATCTGCTCTTTCACACCGATGTTGTAGTTGCCACGGCCATCGAAAGCACGACCCGACACACCGCGGAAGTCACGCACGCGGGGCAGGGCAACCGTCACGAAACGGTCGAGGAATTCGTACATCGCCTGGCCACGCAGCGTCACCATCGCGCCGATGGGGTAACCCTGGCGGATCTTGAAGCCTGCGATTGCCTTGCGAGCCTTCGTGACGACCGGCTTCTGGCCGGCGATCTTCGTGAGGTCGCCAACGGCGTTCTCGATGATCTTCTTGTCAGCGATCGCTTCGCCAAGACCCATGTTCAGCGTGATCTTGGTGATGCGCGGCACTTCCATGACCGACTTGTAACCGAACTTCTCGATCAGGCCGGGCACAACCTTTTCTTTGTAAAACTCTTGAAAACGAGCCATTTTTTACTCCGCTGCGTCAGGCGCTCAGTACGGCACCGGTCGTCTTCAGGAAGCGAACCT
Organism: Burkholderia sp. E168m22; assembly: GCF_001319805.1. NCBI lineage: Bacteria > Pseudomonadati > Pseudomonadota > Betaproteobacteria > Burkholderiales > Burkholderiaceae > Burkholderia > Burkholderia sp. E168m22. Next base: position 6,498 of record NZ_BBSK01000061.1, on the reverse strand, counting down.
TCTTGCCTTCCTCGACCTTGATGCCAACACGCGACGCCTTGCCATTCGCGTCGACCAGTGCGACGTTCGAAATATGCAGGGGCATCGTCTTCGCTTCCACGCCGCCCGTCGTACCCTTCATCGGGTTCGGCTTCACATGCTTCTTGACGAGGTTGATACCTTCAACCGTCACATGTTCAGCACCGACAGCCAGCACGACGCCGCGCTTGCCCTTGTCCTTGCCAGTGACGACGATGACTTCGTCACCTTTGCGAATCTTGTTCATCGCGACTCCTTACAGCACTTCCGGCGCCAGCGAAACGATCTTCATGAATCGTTCGCTACGCAGCTCACGCGTCACCGGCCCGAAGATACGGGTGCCGATCGGCTCGAGCTTGTTATTCAAAAGCACAGCGGCGTTGCCGTCGAACTTGATCAGCGAGCCGTCTTGACGGCGCACGCCCTTGGCGGTGCGAACCACCACGGCGTTGTAGATTTCGCCTTTCTTCACGCGCCCGCGCGGCGTTGCCTCTTTGACGCTCACCTTGATGATGTCGCCAATGCCGGCATAACGACGCTTCGAGCCGCCGAGCACCTTGATGCACAGGACTTCACGTGCACCCGTGTTGTCGGCTACTTCGAGCCGAGATTCGGTCTGGATCATGGTTTGTCTTTCCCAACTTAATCCGGATGCACCACCATGATGCATTCGGTCAGTCTTGGTCCCGTCAGCCAATCGGCTGCTTGGGTTGGAACAGCAGCGACGGCAAACGAAACCCGCCATCGCAATTCGGTGAATCTTTCGGACAGGCTGGCGCCAGTCCGCTTCCCCCACCAACTTCGCCCGCGACGGGGCTCCCATAAAGAGGGAAGACCAGGATTATAACAAATAATCCTGGTCCCGCAAGCAAAAACTTTGCGATTTCAAGCACTTCGTGGAGAAGTGCCTGTTACTGCCTACTGCACTGCCCGCTTAGATGACGCGAGCGGCTTCGACGAGGCGCGACACCGTCCAGGCCTTCGTCTTCGAAACAGGACGCGTTTCCTGGATTTCGACGAGATCGCCTTCGTTGTAGGTGTTCGCTTCATCGTGCGCGTGGTACTTCTTCGAACGCACGACATACTTGCCGTAGATCGGGTGCTTGACGCGGTGCTCGATCAGCACGGTGACGGTCTTGTCCATCTTGTTGCTGACGACCCGACCGACCAGCGTCCGCTTCAGCGAGGTTTTCACGCTATCGTTCATTTCTGGTTCGCCTTCTGAGTCATGACGGTCCGCACACGTGCGATGTCGCGACGAACCTTCTTCAGCTGGCTCGTGTTCGTGAGCTGCTGGGTCGCGAGTTGCATGCGCAGGCCGAATTGCGCCTTCAGCAGGTCCGCCAGCTCCTTGTTGAGCGCGGCCTGGTCTTTCTGGAGAAGTTCGGAAGCCTTCATGTTTTCTCCTTAGGCGCCGAGCTGGCGCACGATGAATGCCGTCTTGAGCGGCAGCTTGGCTGCGGCCAGACGGAACGCTTCGCGTGCCAGTTCTTCGGTTACGCCGTCCATTTCATAGAGCATCTTGCCCGGCTGAATCTCGGCGACGTAGTACTCCGGGTTACCCTTACCGTTACCCATACGCACTTCGGCCGGCTTCTGCGAAATCGGCTTGTCCGGGAAGATCCGGATCCAGATGCGGCCGCCACGCTTGATGTGACGCGTCATTGCACGACGCGCCGCTTCAATCTGACGTGCGGTCAAACGACCGCGACCGATCGCCTTCAGGCCGAATTCACCGAACGACACTGCGTTGCCGCGCGTCGCCTTACCGGTGTTACGACCCTTCTGCTCTTTACGATACTTTCTGCGTTTCGGTTGCAGCATCGTTATTCTCCAGTCTTGCCGTCTTCGGGCTTGCCGGCGCCGCGGCGCGGTGCGCCACGACGAGCACCCGGAGCGCCGCCTTCGCCATCACGGCGCGGACGACGGTCGCCCGGACGCGCATTGCGACGCGGACGCTTGTCTTCGGCTACTTCTTCCACCACCGGTGCGTCGTTGCGGCCGAGCGTATCGCCCTTGTAGACCCACACCTTGACGCCGATGATCCCGTAAGTCGTCTTCGCTTCCGAAGTCGCGTAGTCGATATCAGCACGCAGCGTATGAAGCGGCACGCGACCTTCGCGATACCACTCCGTACGAGCGATTTCGATACCGTTCAGACGGCCTGCGCTCATGATCTTGATGCCTTGGGCACCCAGACGCATCGCGTTCTGCATCGCACGCTTCATCGCGCGACGGAACATGATCCGGCGCTCGAGCTGTTGCGTGATCGAGTCAGCGATCAGCTGAGCATCGGTTTCCGGCTTGCGGATTTCTTCGATGTTGACGTGAACCGGCACGCCCATGCGGCGTTGCAGTTCCGTCTTCAGCTGTTCGATATCCTCGCCCTTCTTGCCGATGACCACGCCCGGACGCGAGCTGTAAATCGTGATGCGCGCGTTCTTCGCCGGACGCTCGATGACGACCCGACCGACCGAAGCGTTCTTCAGCTTCTTCTTCAGGTATTCACGAACACCGATGTCTTCCTGCAGCATCGCCGCGAAATTGTTGTTGTTCGCGTACCAACGCGAAGCCCAATTGCGGCTGACAGCCAGGCGGAAGCCAGTCGGATGAATTTTCTGTCCCATCGTATGGCTCCTTAATTCCCGACCGTCACAGTGATGTGACAGGATTGCTTCTCGATGCGGTTACCGCGGCCCTTGGCGCGCGCGGTGAAACGCTTGAGCGATGCAGCCTTGTCGACGTAGATGCTCTTGATCTTGAGCTCGTCGATATCAGCGCCTTCGTTGTGCTCCGCATTCGCGATTGCCGACAGCACAACCTTCTTCACGATGCCAGCCGCCTTCTTCGGCGAGAACGTCAGAACGTTCAGCGCCTTGTCGACCGGCAAACCGCGGATCTGGTCAGCCACAAGGCGCGTTTTCTGCGCCGAGATGCGGGCACCGCGATGAATTGCTTTCACTTCCATCTTGATTGCCCCTTATTTCTTGGCCTTCTTGTCGGCTGCGTGACCCTTGAACGTACGGGTCAGTGCGAACTCGCCAAGCTTGTGGCCGACCATGTTTTCCGAGATGTACACCGGAACGTGTTGACGGCCGTTGTGAACAGCGATCGTCAGGCCGATGAAATCCGGCAGAATCGTCGAGCGACGCGACCAGGTCTTGATCGGCTTTTTGTCGCGCGAAGCTGCAGCCGCCTCAACTTTCTTCAGCAAATGGGCGTCGCAGAACGGACCTTTTTTAACAGAACGTGCCATTGCCTACTCCTTAACGCTTGTGACGGCGCTGGACGATCATCGTCGTCGTGCGCTTGTTGCTGCGGGTGCGGTAACCCTTAGCCGGCGTACCCCACGGGCTCACCGGGTCGCGACCTGCAGCCGTCTTGCCCTCACCACCACCGTGCGGGTGATCAACCGGGTTCATCGCAACGCCACGCACCGTCGGGCGGATACCGCGCCAGCGGTTCGCGCCAGCCTTGCCGATCTGGCGCAGGCTATGCTCTTCGTTGCCGACTTCACCGATCGTTGCACGGCACTCGATGTGCACGCGGCGGATTTCGCCCGAACGCAGACGAACCTGCGCGTAGACGCCTTCGCGCGCCAGCAGCATGGCCGACGTGCCAGCCGAACGCGCCATTTGCGCGCCCTTGCCCGGCAGCATCTCGATGCAGTGGATCGTCGTACCGACCGGAATGTTGCGGATCGGCAGCGTGTTGCCTGCACGGATCGGCGCTTCCGAACCCGACATCAGCTGTTGGCCGACGGTCAGGCCCTTCGGGGCGATGATGTAGCGACGTTCGCCGTCTGCGTAGAGCACCAGCGCGATGTTCGCGCTGCGGTTCGGGTCGTACTCGAGACGCTCGACCTTTGCCGGGATGCCATCCTTCGTGCGACGGAAATCGACGATACGATAGTGTTGCTTGTGACCACCACCCTTGTGACGCGTGGTGATACGACCGTTGTTGTTACGGCCGGCGGTCGAGCTCTGCGAGTCGAGCAGTGCCGCGAACGGCTTGCCCTGGTGCAGGTTCTTGTTGACCACCTTGACCATCGCGCGGCGACCCGGCGATGTCGGCTTAACTTTAACGATTGCCATGATTACTTGGCCTCCGCTTCAAAGTTGATTTCCTGGCCGGGCTTCAGGCAAACGTACGCCTTCTTCACGTCCTTGCGGCGGCCCATCGAACGGCCGAAGCGCTTTTGCTTGCCCTTCTGAACCAGCACGTTGACCGAATCAACTTCAACCTTGAACAGCAGCTCGACAGCCGCCTTCACTTCCTGCTTCGTGGCATCCGGTGCGACTTCGAACACGACTTGCTCGTTCTTGTCGGCAACCAGCGTCGCCTTTTCCGAGATCACCGGTGCGAGCAGGACCTGCATCAAACGATGATCGTTCTTGCGAATCTCGCTCATGACAGCAACTCCTCGATCTGGGCGACCGCAGCCTTCGTGACCAGCACTTTCTTGAAGTAGATCAGCGACAGCGGGTCAGCGTAGCGCGGCTCGACAATCGCCACGTGCGGCAGGTTGCGCGAAGCCAGGTACAGGTTCTCGTCGACCGTGTCGGTGATGATCAGCACGGAGTCGAGACCCATGGTCTTGAATTTGTCGGCCAGCAGCTTGGTCTTCGGCGCTTCGAGGATGATGTCCTCGACGACCGACAGACGGCCTTCACGGGCCAGCTGCGAGAAGATCGAGCAGAGACCTGCACGATGCATCTTCTTGTTGACCTTGTGCGAGAAGTTTTCTTCCGGCGAATTCGGGAAGATACGACCACCGCCACGCCACAGCGGGCTCGACGACATACCGGCACGAGCGCGGCCCGTACCCTTCTGGCGCCACGGCTTCTTGGTCGTGTGCTTGACTTGCTCACGGTCCTTCTGTGCGCGGTTACCCTGGCGAGCATTCGCCTGGTAAGCGACGACGACCTGGTGGATCAGCGCTTCGTTGTAGTCACGACCGAACACGACGTCCGATGCGTTGACCACTGCACCTTCCTGACCATTTTCGTTCAGGAGCTTGAGTTCCATTATTTCGCCCCCTTGGTCTTGACGGCCGGCGTCACGAAGACCTTGCCGCCCTTCGCGCCCGGAATCGCACCCTTCACGAGCAGCAGCTTGCGCTCTGCGTCGATACGAGCGATTTCGAGGTTCTGCACCGTCACCGTCACGTCACCCATGTGACCCGTCATGCGTTTACCCGGGAAAACACGACCCGGATCCTGCGCCATACCGATCGAGCCCGGCACGTTGTGCGAGCGCGAGTTACCGTGCGTGGCACGGCCGGAGGAGAAGTTGTAACGCTTGATCGTACCGGCGTAGCCCTTACCGATCGACACGCCTTGCACGTCGACCTTCTGGCCCACTTCGAAAAGATCTGCACCGACCACGGCGCCATTCGACAGCTCGGCTGCCTTGGCCGCGTCAATGCGGAATTCCTTGAGGATTTCACCGGCTTCGACACCGGCTTTGGCGAGATGACCTGCCAGCGGCTTCGTCACGCGCGATGCGCGGCGGGAGCCGAATGCAACCTGCACGGCCGTGTAGCCGTCGGTTTCAACAGTCTTGATCTGCGTCACGCGGTTGTCCGACACGTCCAGCACGGTGACGGGAATCGAATCCCCTTCAGCCGTGAAGATACGGGTCATGCCAACCTTGCGACCTACGAGTCCAAGGCTCATCATTTTCTCCATTCCCGACTGCGATTGGTCGGGGCTGATTTACAAAATGCCGGGCACGCAAGGCCCAACTTTTTTACGCGAATACGCGAAAAGCCAAGCAGTATAGCCCGACTTTTCGATTTCCGCAAGCAATACAAAGACTTAGCACCGACCGGCGCTGGAAGCCTTACTGCAGCTTGATTTCCACGTCGACGCCAGCCGGCAGGTCGAGCTTCATCAGCGCGTCAACGGTCTTGTCCGTCGGGTCGACGATGTCCATCAGGCGCTGGTGGGTACGGATTTCGAGCTGATCGCGCGACGTCTTGTTGACGTGCGGCGAACGCAGGATGTCAAAACGCTGAATGCGCGTCGGCAGCGGCACCGGGCCACGGACGATTGCGCCAGTCCGCTTCGCGGTATCGACGATTTCGGCAGCCGATTGATCGATCAGACGATAGTCGAATGCCTTCAGGCGAATGCGGATTTTCTGTTGCTGCATGACAATTCCTTGAAAAGAGCGAGGCGATGTTGCATCGCCGGACACTAAAAGAACGTGAAACATGACGCCAGCGGGGAGCGAAGCATCAGGTTCCGGACAGTACTTCCACTGCTAAGCCCGCGATTCTACACGAAATTCTGAAGCAGTGTTGCGTGTTTCTTGGTGCGCGCAACGCGCCGCCGGAAAAACAAAACCGGGCGCCAGCGCAAGCTGGGCACCCGGTTTCGACGGTACAACCGCGTACCGCGGGAATCGCGGACCCCGTCGGGATCCGCGGATCGTCGATATTACTCGATGATCTTGGCGACGACGCCGGCGCCGACC
>NZ_BBSK01000060.1:0-18070 GCF_001319805.1 Burkholderia sp. E168m22 | reverse complement strand
TTTTGCCATGATTCTCTTCTTTCAAAAATTATCGGTGGGTAGCTACAGATTTACTTCGACTTCGCGCTGATGATCGCTTCAGCAACGTTGCGCGGAGCTTCAGCGTAGTGCTTGAACTCCATCGTGTACGTTGCACGACCTTGCGTCAGCGAACGCAGCGACGTCGAGTAACCGAACATTTCCGACAGCGGCACTTCGGCGCGCACGATCTTGCCGCCGCCAACCATGTCTTCCATGCCCTGGACGATGCCGCGACGGCCCGACAGGTCGCCCATCACGTTGCCCATGTAGTCTTCCGGCGTCTCGACTTCGACAGCCATCATCGGCTCGAGGACGACCGGGTTCGCCTTGCGCATCGCTTCCTTGAACGCCATCGAACCGGCCATGCGGAACGCGTTTTCGTTCGAGTCAACGTCGTGGTACGAACCGAACGTCAGGTGAACCTTCACGTCGACGACCGGGAAGCCAGCCAGCACGCCCGACTTCAGCGTGTCCTGGATACCCTTGTCGACCGCCGGGATGTATTCACGCGGAATCACACCACCCTTGATCTCGTCGAAGAACTCGTAGCCCTTGCCTTGTTCGTTCGGCTCGAGCGTGATGACCGCGTGACCGTACTGGCCGCGACCACCCGACTGCTTGACGAACTTGCCGTCGACATCCTTCGCCGTCGAACGGATCGTTTCGCGGTACGCAACCTGCGGCTTGCCGACGGTCGCTTCCACGCCGAATTCACGCTTCATCCGGTCGACCAGAATTTCGAGGTGGAGCTCGCCCATGCCCGAAATGATGGTCTGGCCGGATTCTTCGTCGGTCTGCACGCGGAACGACGGGTCTTCCTGAGCCAGACGGTTCAGTGCGAGGCCCATCTTTTCCTGGTCAGCCTTCGTCTTCGGCTCGACAGCCTGCGAAATCACCGGCTCCGGGAACACCATGCGTTCGAGAACGATCGGGTTCGCCGGGTCGCACAGCGTGTCGCCCGTGGTTGCTTCCTTCAGGCCGACCGCTGCGGCGATGTCGCCTGCACGGACTTCCTTGATTTCTTCACGCTGGTTCGCGTGCATCTGCAGAATACGGCCGAGGCGTTCCTTCTTGCCCTTGGTCGAGTTCAGCAGCGTGTCGCCCGAGTTGACGACACCCGAGTACACACGGAAGAAGATCAGCTGGCCGACGAACGGGTCGGTCATGATCTTGAACGCGAGCGACGAGAACTTCTCTTCGTCCGACGCCTTGCGCTCTGCTTCTTCGCCGTTTTCGAGCTCGCCCTTGACCGGCGGGATGTCGACCGGCGACGGCAGGAAATCGATCACGGCGTCGAGCATGCGCTGCACGCCCTTGTTCTTGAACGCGGTACCGCACAGCATCGGCTGGATTTCGCACGCGATCGTACGATCACGCAGCGCCTTGACGATGTCGGCTTCCGGCAGATCGCCTTCTTCCAGGTACTTGTTCATCAGGTCTTCGCTGGCTTCGGCAGCCACTTCGACCATCTTTTCGCGCCATTCCTTGCAGGTCTCCGCGAGCTCGGCCGGGATGTCGACGTAGTCGAACTTCGTGCCTTGCGACGCTTCGTCCCAAATGATCGCCTTCATCTTGATCAGGTCGACGACGCCTTTGAAGTTTTCTTCCGCGCCGATCGGCACCACGACCGGAACCGGGTTCGCCTTCAGGCGCAGACGGAGCTGGTCGTAGACCTTGAAGAAGTTCGCGCCGGTACGGTCCATCTTGTTGACGAACGCGAGACGCGGCACCTTGTACTTGTTCGCCTGGCGCCACACCGTTTCCGACTGCGGCTGCACGCCGCCCACTGCGCAGTACACCATGCACGCGCCGTCGAGCACGCGCATCGAGCGTTCCACTTCGATCGTGAAGTCGACGTGGCCCGGGGTGTCGATGATGTTGATGCGGTGTTCCGGATAGTTGCCGCCCATGCCCTTCCAGAAGGCCGTGGTAGCAGCGGACGTGATCGTGATGCCACGCTCTTGTTCCTGCTCCATCCAGTCCATCGTGGCTGCGCCGTCGTGGACTTCACCGATCTTGTGGTTCACACCGGTGTAAAACAGAATGCGCTCGGTCGTCGTCGTTTTGCCGGCGTCGATGTGAGCGCTAATACCGATATTGCGGTAGCGCTCGATAGGAGTCTTGCGAGCCACTTTGATCCTCTACTGGGATGACGTGATGCAGCCCTGCTGCATCACGCCTCAACACAAACGGGCGAGGCGCCTGAAAAGCGCACCCGCCCGGAATTTATTTCCGCAAACAGCCCAGCCAGGCGCTTAGAAACGGAAATGCGAGAACGCGCGGTTGGCTTCTGCCATGCGGTGAACTTCGTCGCGCTTCTTCATCGCGCCGCCACGGCCTTCGGCCGCTTCGGAGAGTTCACCTGCCAGACGCAGGGCCATCGACTTCTCGCTGCGCTTCTTCGCAGCCTCACGCAGCCAGCGCATCGCCAATGCCATACGACGCGACGGGCGCACTTCGACCGGAACTTGATAGTTGGCACCACCAACGCGACGGCTCTTCACTTCGACCACCGGCTTCACGTTGTTGAGCGCAACCGTGAACACTTCCAGCGGGTCCTTGCCACCCTTGGTCTGGATTTGTTCGAATGCGCCATAAACGATGCGCTCTGCGACCGACTTCTTGCCGGACAGCATCAGCATGTTCATGAACTTGGCAACATCAACGTTACCGAACTTCGGATCCGGCAACACTTCCCGCTTGGGGACTTCGCGACGACGCGGCATGATTCTTCCTTTACTTGTTCAGTTGGAGCTGGATTCAGCTCCGCGGCCACCAACAAACCCGATCACATCTTCACGACTAACCAGCTTGGCCGGGTGACCACTTACTCGACAGCACCGGCAATCCGGCACTCCCGCCTTGACCGCCCTGCGGCGATCCCTGATCAAAAACTGCTTACTTGGCAGCCTTTGCACGCTTCGCGCCGTACTTCGAACGCGCTTGCTTACGGTCCTTGACGCCCTGGGTATCCAGCGAGCCGCGAACCATGTGGTAACGCACACCCGGCAAGTCCTTCACACGGCCGCCGCGGATCAGCACAACCGAGTGTTCCTGCAGGTTGTGGCCTTCACCGCCGATGTACGAAATCACTTCGAAGCCGTTCGTCAGACGAACCTTGGCAACCTTACGGAGTGCCGAGTTAGGCTTCTTCGGCGTCGTCGTGTACACACGGGTGCACACGCCGCGACGCTGGGGGCAGTCCTGCAGGGCCGGGCTCTTGCTCTTCGTCGTTTCCGACTGACGGCCTTTGCGAACCAGTTGGTTGATGGTTGGCATTGTTTATTCCTGAAATTGAACAAAATCTGCACGCCGATTTCGGGCAAAGCGAGAATCGACGCACAGTTGACTTCCGAACCGGCGAATCGGGTGCGAACTGTCGAACGCGACTCGGCCGCCGAATACCGGAACCCAGCATGATATTCCGGAAATACCAACTAAGTCAACGGCTTGCGTGATTTGCCGGCTGATCGCGGGGTTTACAGGAGGGGTCGGAACGCTGTGTCAGGCCGATTCGACGACGTCGATGATTTCGTCGCCGAAGCGTTCCAGCTTGCGCACGCCCATGCCGGGGATGTGACGCAGGTCGTCGATCGTCTCCGGCGCGTTGCGCGCGATTTCGGCGAGCGTCGCGTCGTGGAAGATCACGTAGGCCGGCACGCCGTCCGTCTTCGCGGTTTCCGCGCGCCATGCGCGCAGCGCGTCCCACCGTGCGCGCTCGCGGGCGCCCATGCCGGCCGTCGGGTCGACGCGCGTGCCGCTGCGGCTCGACGACTGGCGGGTGCGCTGCGGCTTCACGTAGCGGCGCAGCGTGACCTTTTCCTCGTTCTTCAGCACGGGCTTCGCGGCCTCGGTCAGCATCAGCGCGCCGAAGCCGCCATGGTCGACCGCCAGGTAGCCGTACGCGACCAGTTGCCGGAAAATCGCGCGCCACTCGGGCTCGGACAGTGCCGCGCCGATGCCGAACGTGCTGAGCTGGTCGTGGCCGCGCTGCAACACCTTCTCGGTGCGCCCGCCGCGCAGGATCTCGATCAGGTGGCTCGAGCCGAAATTGAAGCCGCTCGCGCGCTGCGCGCGGAACACGCACGACAGTGCCATCTGCGCCTCGCGCGTCGCGTCCCACGAAGCGGGCGGCTCGAGGCACGTGTCGCAGTTGCCGCACGGCTGGCTCGCCTCGCCGAAGTAGTTCAGCAGCCGCACGCGGCGGCACGAGATCGTTTCGCACAACCCGAGCAGCGCGTCGAGCTTCGACGTCTGCACGCGCTTGTGCGCGTCGTCCGCATCGGATTCGTCGATCATCTTGCGCTGTTGGACGACGTCGCCGAGGCCATATGCCATCCACGCGTTCGCGGGCATCCCGTCGCGGCCCGCGCGGCCGGTTTCCTGGTAATAGCCTTCGACGCTCTTCGGTAAATCGAGGTGCGCGACGAAGCGGACGTCGGGCTTGTCGATGCCCATGCCGAACGCGATCGTCGCGCACATCACGATGCCTTCCTCTCGCTGGAACATTTCCTGGTGCTTCTGCCGCACCTCGAACTCCATCCCCGCGTGATACGGCAGCGCGCGCACGCCCTGCGCCTTCAGCCATTCGGCCGTTTCCTCGACCTTGCGACGCGACAGGCAATAGACGACGCCCGCGTCCGTCGTGCCGTCGGCATTCGTGTGCTCGGCACGGATGAAATCGAGCAACTGCGAGCGCGCGTTGTCCTTTTCGACGATCCGGTAACGGATGTTGGGGCGGTCGAAGCTCGACACGAACACGCGCGCGTCGTCGAGCGCGAGACGATGGATGATCTCGTCGCGCGTGATCGCGTCGGCCGTGGCGGTCAGCGCGATGCGCGGCACCGACGGGAAGCGCTCGTGCAACACCGACAGCTGGATGTATTCCGGGCGGAAATCGTGCCCCCATTGCGACACGCAGTGGGCTTCGTCGATCGCGAACAGGCCGATCTTCGCGCGCTCGAGCAGCTCGAGGAAGCGCCCCGTCATCAAGCGCTCCGGCGCGACGTACAGCAGGTCGATTTCGCCTTCGCGCAGCGCGCGCTCGGTGGCCGCGGCCTCGGCGCCCGACAGCGTCGAATTCAGGTAGGCCGCGCGCACGCCGACTTCGCTCAACGCGGCGACCTGGTCCTGCATCAGCGCGATCAGCGGCGACACGACGATGCCGGCGCCCTGCCCGGCCTCTCGGCGCAGCAGCGCGGGAATCTGGTAGCACAGCGACTTGCCGCCGCCGGTCGGCATCAGCACGAGACAATCGCCGCCGCCGGCGACGTGCTCGACGATCTCGCCCTGCTGGCCGCGAAAGGCGGAATAACCAAAGACTTCGTCGAGTATTTCGAGGGCGCGGGACATGAATAGGAACAGGGACGGCTAAGCGATGAACGCAATTTTAACAACCCGCTCGCGCGACGCGTGGCGAATCGCGCGACGTTGGCCGTTCGGTCAGGGTTCGTTCGCGGGCATCACGGGCCTGCCGCGGTCATGCTGGACGCGTTCGCGGGGCATGCCCCGAGGCGGCGCAGGCACGTCATGCGCGTGAACGAAGGATGAAAAAAAACCGCCCGGCAGAACCGGGCGGTTTCGGTGACAGCGATGATAGCAAGGCAACGCGGCTTGCGCCGCGCCGTGCTTACTCGGCTGCCGGGTGTTGCGGCTCTTCTGCCGGCGCGCTCGGCGTGCCGAAGTCGAATGCCTCTTCCGCTGCGATCTGGTCGAAACGCTCGCGATCCGACGATTCCTTCGCCTTGCGTGCCTTGTGGAACGCGAGACCCGTACCGGCCGGAATCAGACGGCCGACGATCACGTTTTCCTTCAGGCCGCGCAGATCGTCGCGCTTGCCCATGATCGCCGCTTCGGTCAGCACGCGGGTCGTTTCCTGGAACGATGCCGCGGAGATGAACGAGTCGGTCGACAGCGATGCCTTCGTGATACCGAGCAGCACGTTGTCGTACGAAGCCGGACGCTTGCCCTCGGCGATCATGCGATCGTTCTCGTCCAGCATGTCGGAACGCTCGACCTGTTCGCCCGGGATGAAGCGCGTATCGCCGTTGTCGGTGATCTGCACACGACGCAGCATCTGGCGAACGATCACCTCGATGTGCTTGTCGTTGATCTTCACGCCCTGCAGACGGTACACGTCCTGCACTTCGTCGACGATGTAGCGCGACAGCGCCTCGATACCCTGCAGACGCAGGATGTCGTGCGGATCGGCCGGACCGTCCACGATCATTTCGCCCTTGTTGACGACCTGGGCATCGTGAACCAGAACCTGCTTTTCCTTCGCGATCAGGAACTCGTGCTGGTTGCCCTCGAGGTCCGTGATGACGAGACGCTGCTTGCCCTTCGTGTCCTTGCCGAACGACGTCGTACCGGTGACTTCCGCGAGAATGCCGGCATCCTTCGGCGAACGCGCTTCGAACAGTTCCGCCACCCGCGGCAGACCGCCGGTAATGTCACGCGTCTTCTGCGCTTCCGTCGGGATACGTGCGAGCACTTCACCGACCTGCACCTGCTGGCCATCCTTCACGGTGATCAGTGCGCCGACCTGGAAGCCGATCTGCACTGCGTGCTCCGTGCCCGGAATCTTCACTTCCTCGCCGTTCGCGTCGAGCAGCTTCACCTGCGGACGCACGCTCTTCGAAGCCTGCGAACCGCGGCGCTTCACGTCGATCACGACCAGCGTCGACAGGCCGGTCACGTCGTCGATCTGCTTCGCGACGGTCACGCCTTCCTCGACGTTCTCGAACTTCACCGTACCACCGTACTCGGTGATGATCGGACGCGTCAGCGGGTCCCACGTGGCGAGCTGCGTGCCGGCCTTGATCGTCGCGCCGTCGAGCTGCAGCAGCGTCGCGCCGTACGGCACTTTGTGACGTTCGCGCTCGCGACCGAAGTCGTCGGTGATCATCGCTTCGCCCGAACGGGAAATGACGATCTGCTCGCCCTTCGCGTTCGTGACGTAGCGCATCGTCGCCGTGAAGCGGACGATACCGTTGCTCTTCGCTTCGACCGACGAAGCCACTGCCGCACGCGATGCCGCACCACCGATGTGGAACGTACGCATCGTCAGCTGCGTGCCCGGTTCACCGATCGACTGCGCCGCGATCACGCCGACTGCTTCGCCGACGTTCACGAGCGAGCCGCGGCCGAGGTCGCGGCCGTAGCAGGCTGCGCACAGGCCGTAACGCGTTTCGCAGGTCAGCGGCGTGCGCACGCGCACTTCGTCGATGCCGAGGCGTTCGATTTCCTCGACCGCCGTTTCGTCGAGCAGCGTGCCCGATTCGTACAGCGTTTCCTGCGTTTCCGGATTCACGACGTCCGCGACCGCGACGCGGCCGAGGATACGGTCACGCAGCGCTTCGACGACTTCACCGCCTTCGACCAGCGCCTTCATCGCCACGCCGTTCGACGTGCCGCAATCGTCTTCCACCACGACCAGATCCTGCGTGACGTCGACCAGACGACGCGTCAGGTAACCCGAGTTCGCGGTCTTCAGTGCCGTATCAGCCAGACCCTTACGTGCACCGTGGGTCGAGATGAAGTACTGCAACACGTTCAGACCTTCGCGGAAGTTCGCGGTAATCGGCGTCTCGATAATCGAGCCGTCCGGCTTCGCCATCAGGCCACGCATACCGGCCAGCTGACGAATCTGAACCGCCGAACCCCGGGCGCCCGAGTCGGCCATCATGTAGATCGAGTTGAACGACTCCTGGCGCGTCTCGTTGCCGTCGCGGTCCGTCACCGGCTCCGTCGACAGCTGCTCCATCATCGCCTTGCCGACCGCTTCCGACGTTGCCGACCAGATGTCGACCACGTTGTTGTAGCGTTCCTGCGCGGTGACGAGACCCGACATGTACTGGCGGTCGTACTCCTTCACCTTCTTCGCGGCGTCGCCGACGATCGTTTCCTTCTGCGGCGGCACGAGCATGTCGTCCACGCAGATCGAGATGCCGGCACGCGTCGCGAGACGGAAACCCGACTGCATCAGCTGGTCGGCGAACACCACCGTCGCACGCAGACCGCATTTGCGGAACGCCGTGTTGATCAGGCGCGAGATTTCCTTCTTCTTCAGCGGCTTGTTCAGCACCGAGAACGGCAGGCCGTGCGGCAGGATCTCCGACAGGATCGCGCGGCCGACGGTCGTCGCGTACAGCGTGATCTTCGGCACGAACGGCGGCGCGCCTTCCGACTTGTCTTCGTTGTGGACCATTTCGGTGATCCGCACGTTGACGCGCGAGGCCAGCTCGACTTCCTTGTTCTCGTACGCGCGGATGACTTCCGACACGCCCGTGAACGACAGGCCTTCGCCCTTGCCGTTGACCGCTTCGCGGGTCGCGTAGTACAGACCCAGCACGATATCCTGCGACGGCACGATCGACGGATCGCCGTTGGCCGGGAACAGCACGTTGTTCGATGCGAGCATCAGCGTGCGCGCTTCCATCTGCGCTTCGAGCGACAGCGGCACGTGAACGGCCATCTGGTCACCGTCGAAGTCGGCATTGAACGCCGCGCAGACGAGCGGGTGCAGCTGGATTGCCTTGCCTTCGATCAGCACCGGCTCGAACGCCTGGATACCGAGACGGTGCAGCGTCGGCGCACGGTTCAGCATCACCGGATGCTCGCGGATCACCTCTTCGAGGATGTCCCACACCACCGGCGTCTGGTTCTCGACTTCCTTCTTCGCAGCCTTGATGGTCGTCGCGACGCCCATCACTTCCAGCTTGTTGAAGATGAACGGCTTGAACAGCTCGAGCGCCATCAGCTTCGGCAGACCGCACTGGTGCAGCTTCAGCGTCGGGCCGACCACGATGACCGAACGGCCCGAGTAGTCGACGCGCTTGCCCAGCAGGTTCTGACGGAAACGACCGCCCTTGCCCTTGATCATGTCGGCGAGCGACTTCAGCGGACGCTTGTTCGCGCCCGTCATCGCCTTGCCGCGACGACCGTTGTCGAGCAGCGAGTCGACGGCTTCCTGCAGCATCCGCTTTTCGTTGCGGACGATGATTTCAGGCGCCTTCAGCTCGAGCAGACGCTTCAACCGGTTGTTACGGTTGATCACGCGGCGATACAGGTCGTTCAGGTCCGACGTCGCGAAACGGCCGCCGTCCAGCGGCACGAGCGGACGCAGTTCCGGCGGCAGCACCGGCAGCACTTCGAGGATCATCCACTCGGGCTTGATGCCCGAACGCTGGAATGCCTCGAGGACCTTCAGGCGCTTCGCGTACTTTTTGATCTTCGCTTCCGAGCCGGTGTTCTTCAGCTCGGTGCGCAGCGTCTCGACCTGCTCGTCGATGTTGATCGCGCGCAGCAGTTCACGCACGCCTTCCGCGCCCATTTCGGCACGGAATTCGTCGCCGTATTCCTCGACCTTGTTGTAGTAATCCTCTTCGGTCATGATCTGCCGCGCCTTCAGCGGCGTCATGCCCGGTTCGATCACCACGTACGCTTCGAAGTACAGCACGCGTTCGATGTCGCGCAGCGTCATGTCGAGCACCATGCCCAGACGCGACGGCAGCGATTTCAGGAACCAGATGTGCGCGACCGGCGAGGCCAGTTCGATGTGGCCCATCCGCTCGCGACGCACCTTCGCCAGCGTCACTTCGACGCCGCACTTCTCGCAGATCACGCCGCGGTGCTTCAGGCGCTTGTACTTGCCGCACAGGCACTCGTAGTCCTTGATCGGCCCGAAGATCTTCGCGCAGAACAGACCATCGCGTTCCGGCTTGAACGTACGGTAGTTGATGGTCTCCGGCTTCTTCACTTCGCCGAACGACCACGAACGGATCTTGTCGGGCGAGGCCAGACCGATCTTGATCGCGTCGAAAACTTCTTCCTGTTGGACTTGCTTGAATAGATCGAGCAGAGCTTTCATTGCTTTCTCTCCGTAGTCCGATTAATTGCGGTCGAGATCGATATCGATACCGAGCGAGCGGATTTCCTTCACGAGCACGTTGAAGGATTCCGGCATGCCTGCATCGATCACGTGATCGCCCTTGACGAGGTTTTCGTACACCTTCGTCCGGCCGGTCACGTCGTCCGACTTCACCGTCAGCATTTCCTGCAGCACGTAGGACGCGCCGTACGCTTCGAGCGCCCACACTTCCATTTCACCGAAACGCTGGCCACCGAACTGCGCCTTACCACCCAGCGGCTGCTGCGTGACGAGCGAGTACGGGCCGGTCGAACGCGCGTGCATCTTGTCGTCGACCAGGTGGTGCAGCTTCAGGTAGTGCATGTAGCCGAGCGTCACGCGACGTTCGAACATTTCACCCGTGCGGCCGTCGTACAGGCGGACCTGGTTCTTCGACGGGTTCATGCCGAGCTGTTCGGCGATGTCGTCCGGGAACGCGAGGTCGAGCATCTTGCCCATTTCTTCCTCGGTCGCACCGTCGAACACCGGCGTCGCGAACGGCACGCCTTCGCGCAGGTTCTTCGCGAGTTCGAGGATCTCGTCGTCGGTGAAGCTTTCCAGATCTTCCTGGCGGCCCGACTCGTTGTAGATCTTCGTCAGGAACGTGCGCAGTTCCTCGATCTTCGCCTGACGCTGCAGCATTTCGCCGATACGCCAGCCGAGGCCCTTCGCGGCCCAGCCGAGGTGCACTTCCAGAACCTGACCCACGTTCATCCGCGACGGCACGCCGAGCGGGTTCAGCACGACGTCTGCCGGACGGCCATCGGCCATGTACGGCATGTCTTCGATCGGGACGATCTTCGACACGACACCCTTGTTACCGTGACGGCCTGCCATCTTGTCGCCAGGCTGCAGACGGCGCTTCACCGCGAGGTACACCTTGACCATCTTCAGCACGCCCGGCGGCAGTTCGTCGCCTTGCGTGAGCTTCTTGCGCTTCTCTTCGAACGCGAGATCGAACTGGTGACGCTTCTCTTCGATCGAGTTCTTGATCGCTTCGAGCTGCGCCGCTGCTTCGTCGTCCGCGAGGCGGATGTCGAACCAGTGGTAGTGGTCGAGGTCTTCCAGGTAAGCCTGGTCGATCTTCGTGCCCTTCGCGAGCTTCTTCGGACCGCCGTTCGCGACCTTGCCCACGAGCATGCGTGCGAGACGCTGGAACGCGTCGCCTTCCACGATGCGCAGCTGGTCGTTCAGGTCGAGACGGTAGCGCTTCAGTTCGTCGTCGATGATCTGTTGCGCACGCTTGTCGCGCTGGATGCCTTCACGCGTGAACACCTGGACGTCGATCACGGTGCCGCTCATGCCCGACGGCACGCGCAGCGACGTGTCCTTCACGTCCGAAGCCTTCTCGCCGAAGATCGCGCGCAGCAGCTTCTCTTCCGGCGTCAGCTGGGTCTCGCCCTTCGGCGTGACCTTGCCGACCAGCACGTCGCCTGCTTCGACTTCAGCACCGATGTACACGATGCCCGACTCGTCGAGACGGCCGAGCTGGACTTCCGCCAGGTTCGAGATGTCGCGCGTGATTTCTTCCGGCCCGAGCTTCGTGTCGCGTGCAACGACGTTCAGCTCTTCGATGTGGATCGACGTGTAGCGATCGTCCGCGACCACCTTCTCCGAGATCAGGATCGAATCCTCGAAGTTGTAGCCGTTCCACGGCATGAACGCGATCAGCATGTTCTGGCCGAGCGCGAGCTCGCCCAGGTCCGTCGAGGCGCCGTCGGCCAGCACGTCGCCGCGCGAGACCTTGTCGCCCATCTTCACGATCGGACGCTGGTTGATGTTCGTGTTCTGGTTCGAACGCGTGTACTTGATCAGGTTGTAGATGTCGACACCGACTTCACCCGCGACCGCTTCGTCGTCGTTCACGCGAATCACGATACGGCCTGCGTCGACGTAGTCGACCACACCGCCGCGGAACGCCTGGACCGTCGTACCCGAGTCGACCGCGCAGGTGCGCTCGATGCCCGTACCGACGACCGGCTTTTCCGGACGCAGACACGGCACGGCCTGACGCTGCATGTTCGAACCCATCAATGCACGGTTCGCGTCATCGTGCTCGAGGAACGGGATCAGCGAGGCGGCCACCGACACGATCTGCGACGGCGCGACGTCCATGTACTGGATCCGGTCCGGCGTGACCATCATCGTTTCGCCGGCTTCACGCGACGACACGAGTTCGTCGATCAGCTGGCCGTTCTCGTCGATCGCGGCGTTCGCCTGGGCGATCATGTAGCGGCCTTCCTCGATCGCCGACAGGTAATCGATCTGGTCGGTCACCTTGCTGTCCACGACCTTGCGGTACGGCGTCTCGAGGAAGCCGTACTCGTTCAGGTGCGCGTACAGTGCGAGCGAGTTGATCAGGCCGATGTTCGGACCTTCCGGCGTTTCGATCGGGCACACGCGGCCGTAGTGGGTCGGGTGCACGTCGCGGACTTCGAAGCCTGCGCGCTCGCGCGTCAGACCGCCCGGGCCCAGTGCGGAAACACGGCGCTTGTGCGTGATTTCCGACAGCGGGTTGGTCTGGTCCATGAACTGCGACAGCTGCGACGAACCGAAGAACTCGCGGATCGCCGACGAAATCGGCTTCGAGTTGATCAGGTCGTGCGGCATCAGGTTTTCGCTTTCGGCCTGGCCGAGGCGTTCCTTGACCGCGCGCTCGACACGCACGAGACCCGCGCGGAACTGGTTTTCCGCCAGTTCGCCGACGCAACGCACGCGACGGTTGCCGAGGTGGTCGATGTCGTCCACTTCGCCCTTGCCGTTGCGCAGCTCGACGAGGATCTTGATCGTCGCGAGGATGTCGTCGTCCTGCAGCGTCATCGGGCCGACGATCTCGTCACGGCCGACGCGGCGGTTGAACTTCATGCGGCCGACCTTCGACAGGTCGTACGCTTCTTCGCTGTAGAACAGACGGTTGAACAGGGCCTCGACCGCTTCCTCGGTCGGCGGCTCGCCCGGACGCATCATGCGGTAGATCGCGATGCGCGCGGCCGTCTTGTCGGTCGTTTCGTCGACACGCAGCGTCGACGAGATGTACGGGCCCTGGTCCAGATCGTTCGTGTAGAGCGTCTGGATGTCCTTGATGCCCGCTTCGCGCAGCTTCTCGAGCACGCTTTCCGTGACTTCGTCGTTCGCGCTCGCGATCACTTCGCCGGTATCGCCGTCGACGACGTTCTTCGCCAGCACGCGGCCGAGCAGATAGTCTTCCGGCACCGAGATGAACTTGGTCTTCGCGGCTTCGAGGTCGCGAATGTGCTTCGCGTTGATCCGCTTGTCCTTCTGGACGATGACCTTGCCGTCGCGATCCGTGATGTCGAAACGCGCGACTTCACCACGCAGGCGCTCGGGCACGAACTCGAGTTGCGCGCCTTCGTCCATCAGCGTGAAGTTGTCGAACACGAAGAAGTTCGCGAGGATCTGCTCCGGCGTCAGGCCGATGGCCTTCAGCAGGATCGTGACCGGCATCTTGCGGCGACGGTCGACGCGGAAGTACAGGATGTCCTTCGGATCGAATTCGAAGTCGAGCCACGAGCCGCGGTACGGAATGATCCGTGCCGAGAACAGCAGCTTGCCCGAGCTGTGCGTCTTGCCCTTGTCGTGTTCGAAGAACACGCCCGGCGAACGGTGCAGCTGCGAGACGATGACACGCTCGGTGCCGTTGATGACGAACGAGCCCGTCGGCGTCATGAGCGGAATTTCGCCCATGTACACTTCCTGCTCCTTCACTTCCTTGACGACCGGCTTGTTCGGCGATTCCTTGTCGAGAATGACGAGGCGGACCTTCGCGCGCAGCGCGGAGCAGTACGTCAGGCCACGCTGCTGGCATTCCTTGATGTTGAATGCCGGCGAGGACAGCGCATAGCTCACGAACTCGAGGCGCGCGAAACCGTTGTGCGAAACAATGGGAAATACCGACGTGAACGCGGCCTGCAAACCCTCAGGCTTACGTTGCGTCGCGGGCACATCGGCTTGCAGAAACGTGCTGAATGATTCAAGCTGGGTAGCCAGCAAGAACGGAACTTGGTGAACGATGGGGCGCTTCGCGAAACTCTTGCGAATGCGCTTCTTCTCGGTGAAGGAATATTGCATACGATCTCCGAATCACGGCGGGTGCTATCGAGGCGGAATACCTGGACGTTTCAAACCCGAGTGTTCACCGACTGAGACCCGATGGCCGTTCGACGGCTTGAACGAGCCGAGAAGCTTGGTGGTTGGCCGCTACCAACCGCTGGCTGACGGCAGCGGATGCCTGTGTTGCCCGCTACCCGACCAAACTTGCCTTCTGCAGTCGCTTCAGAAGACAAAGAGAACCGCCAATCGTGCGTGATTCATCACAACGATCAAGCGGTTTTCTTTGGCTTCTGGGGCCGATTATTCGGGCTCCCGAATGAGTGCCAGAATAACGTCCCCACAAAGCACAAAAAGGCCGGCGGTGAAAATACCGCCAGCCTTCGCACAGCGCGCCGAAACTTACTTGACTTCGACCTTCGCGCCAGCTTCTTCCAGCTTCTTCTTGGCTTCTTCAGCAGCAGCCTTGTCGACGCCTTCCTTGACGGGCTTCGGTGCACCGTCAACCAGGTCCTTCGCTTCCTTCAGGCCCAGGCCCGTCAGTTCGCGAACGGCCTTGATGACCGAAACCTTGTTGGCGCCGGCTTCAGCCAGGACGACCGTGAATTCGGTCTTCTCTTCTGCTGCAGCAGCTGCGCCACCGCCTGCCGGGCCAGCGACTGCCACTGCAGCTGCCGACACGCCAAACTTCTCTTCGAACGCCTTGACCAGTTCGTTCAGTTCCAGAACGGTCATCCCTTCGACTGCTGCCAGGATGTCTTCTTTTGCGATTGCCATTTGAAATACTCCTAAATTGAATTCGGATACAGCCAGCGATCAGTAACGCTGATGCACGTTCGCTTACGCAGCTTCCGCTTGCTTCTTCTCGGCCAGCGCGGCGAGAGCACGCGCGAAGCCCGAAACAGGCGATTGCATAACGAACAGCAGCTTCGAGAGCAGTTCTTCGCGGCTCGGGATGCTTGCCAGCGCTTGCACGCCAGCCTTGTCCATCACCTTGCCATCGAACGAACCAGCCTTGATGACCAACTTTTCATTGCTCTTGCTGAAGTCGTTGACGACCTTAGCAGCAGCAATGGCATCTTCCGAGATGCCGTAGATCAGGGGACCAGTCATCTGCTCTGCCAGCGGAGCAAAAGGCGTACCTTCGACGGCGCGACGCGCCAGCGTGTTCTTCAACACGCGCAGGTAAACCTGTTGCTCACGCGCTTTCGCGCGCAGCTTGGTCAGATCGCCAACCGCAATTCCACGATACTCAGCCAGCACAACGGTCTGGGCCTTCGCGACTTGCGCGGAAACCTCAGCGACGACGGCTTGCTTGTCTTCTCTATTAAGCGGCACGGTTAGCCTCCAGAAACGATACGTTCGGCATGGCCGGTATGGCCGAAACCTCACGTACCTCGTTCAACAACGGCGTCCGACCTCGTTAGGAGTATTTCCACCTCACGCCGCGAATCGCTTCGCGGCCTGGGGCTTCACCACTGCAAAACTTTTTCGGGTTCGCCATCTGCGTTGGCTTGAATTAAGGGATCGCCTGCCTGCTGCGCCCCACCAACGGTCTTTGATAACCGGTTGTCCGCCCTACTGCACGAACAACCGCCCAAAGCCCATGTAGGCCGCTTCGCGAACGAAGCGGCCCGGATACTTGCTTACTGTGCTGCCAGCGTAGCCTGGTCGACACGCACGCCGACGCCCATCGTGCTCGACAGTGCGATCTTGCGCAGGTACACGCCCTTGCTCGTTGCCGGCTTTGCCTTCTGCAGCGCTTCGATCAGCGCCGACAGGTTCGAACGCAGCGCGGTCGGCTCGAACGATGCACGGCCGATGGTCGCGTGGATGATACCGGCCTTGTCGACGCGGAATTGCACCTGACCAGCCTTCGCGTTCTTGACGGCGGTTGCGACGTCCGGCGTGACCGTACCGACCTTCGGGTTCGGCATCAGGCCGCGCGGGCCCAGGATCTGACCGAGCGTACCGACGATACGCATCGTGTCCGGCGAAGCGATCACGATGTCGAAGTCCATCTGGCCAGCCTTGATCTGCTCAGCCAGGTCTTCCATACCGACGATTTCCGCGCCTGCTGCACGCGCCTGCTCGGCCTTTTCGCCTTGCGCGAACACGGCAACGCGAACCGACTTGCCCGTACCTGCCGGGAGAACGACCGAACCACGAACGACCTGGTCCGACTTCTTCGCGTCGATGCCGAGCTGAACCGCGACGTCAATCGATTCGTCGAACTTCGCGCTCGCGCATTCCTTCACGAGGCTCAGTGCGTCTTCGATCGCGTACAGCTTCTGACGATCGACCTTGGCGGCAAATGCCTGACGGCGCTTGGAGATCTTAGCCATTTACACGCCCTCCACAGTGATACCCATCGAGCGTGCGCTACCAGCGATGGTGCGAACGGCTGCGTCCAGATCAGCTGCCGTAAGGTCCGGCATCTTGGTCTTCGCGATTTCTTCGGCTTGAGCGCGCGTGATCGAACCGACCTTGTCGGTGTGCGGCTTGCTCGAGCCCTTGTCCACCTTCGCCGCCTTCTTGATCAGGACGGTCGCCGGCGGCGTCTTCATCACGAACGTGAAGCTCTTGTCAGCGAATGCCGTGATGACCACCGGCACCGGCAGACCCGGCTCCATGCCTTGAGTCTGCGCGTTGAACGCCTTGCAGAACTCCATGATGTTCAGGCCGCGCTGGCCCAGTGCCGGACCGACCGGCGGCGACGGGTTGGCTTTACCTGCAGGGATCTGCAGCTTGATAAAGCCGATAATCTTCTTTGCCATTTGAAACCTCATTGGAACGCCGGGAAGGCGTTCGGTGAGTGATAACGCGCTTTCGCCGCTGGCTACTGACGCTCCTCAACGACCATGACGCGGGCCGTAAGCGCGAAGGTGGGCAGCCGAGGCTGCCCACCGAATCGGGATCAAACTTTTTCGACCTGGCCGAACTCGAGTTCGACCGGGGTGGAGCGGCCAAAGATGGTGACCGACACACGCACCCGCGATTTCTCGTAGTTGACTTCTTCGACGGTGCCGTTGAAGTCCGTGAACGGGCCTTCCTTGACACGCACCATCTCGCCGACTTCGAACAGGGTCTTCGGGCGCGGCTTTTCGACGCCTTCCTGCATCTGCGACATGATCTTCTCGACTTCCTTCGGGGAAATCGGGGTCGGGCGGTTACGCGCACCGCCGACGAAACCGGTGACCTTCGCGGTGTTCTTCACGAGGTGCCACGTTTCGTCCGTCATTTCCATTTCCACCAGCACGTAGCCGGGGAAGAAACGACGTTCGGTCACGGCCTTGTGGCCGCCTTTGACTTCGACCACTTCTTCGGTCGGAACCAGGATCTGACCGAATTTGTCCTGCATGCCAGCACGTTCGATGCGCTCTTGAAGCGCACGTTGCACGCTCTTCTCCATACCGGAGTAGGCGTGCACGACGTACCAACGCTTTCCGCTCGGGGATGCCGGAGTATCGCTCATATCATTTCCAACCCAGAATCGCCGAGAAAATCACCCATTCGATCGATTTGTCGCTCAACCAGAGGAAAATCGCCATCACAAGCACGAAACCGAACACGACGAGTGTGGTTTGCGTTGCTTCCTTGCGGGTGGGCCATACGACCTTCCGGACTTCCTTGTACGAATCCTTGGCAAACGCGATGAGGCTCTTGCCAGGGGCGGACATCAGCCCGACGGCCACGCCGGCGATGATACCTACCGCCAACGCGGCACCGCGGACATACCACTGCTGATTGGTCAGCCAGAAGAAGCCCACGAATCCGGCCAACACCAGCAATACGCCCAGGGCCAGCATCAGCTTATCGCCGGAGGTATTTACAGTTTCGACGGATGGATTCGCCATAACACCTTAAAACAAATGCCACGTGGGACACGTGGCGATTTTTGGCAGGGGCAGAGGGAATCGAACCCCCAACCTTCGGTTTTGGAGACCGACGCTCTGCCAGTTGAGCTATACCCCTAAACCATGTTGGGGCCGGCTGATGCCAGCCCCAAAACTGTCGATCAACGAATAACTGGCTTACTCGATGATCTTGGCGACGACGCCGGCGCCGACG
>NZ_BBSK01000059.1:0-3642 GCF_001319805.1 Burkholderia sp. E168m22 | reverse complement strand
TTGGCCATTTTCGACTCCCAAAAGGAATTTCACAGGTTGCGCCGCGCGCAAACAAGACACTGACTTTTTACTGCTGGTGCCCATGGGCAGGATCGAACTGCCGACCTCTCCCTTACCAAGGGAGTGCTCTACCACTGAGCCACATGGGCGCTACGCTTCAACTTAGCGGTCTGGAGCGGGTGAAGGGAATCGAACCCTCGTCGTAAGCTTGGAAGGCTTCTGCTCTACCATTGAGCTACACCCGCACGGGCCACTAACGATTCCTTACCGCTCACTGCGCTGATATCTTGGTGGAGGAGGTTGGATTCGAACCAACGTAGGCGTAAGCCAACAGATTTACAGTCTGCCCCCTTTAGCCACTCGGGCACCCCTCCGTAGAGAACTGACGATTATGGGGGTGCATCGCACTCCTGTCAAGCACATCCGGAAGATTATTTTCACTTTCTTCCCGACTTCTGCTTCCCGCCGACCCCGCTCTCGCCCGGCTAAGGCAAGCGCGAGATGTTGCCGATCGGCGCCACATCTTCGTCAGACTCCGCCCTCAACGCCGATCTGCATCAGCGCTGAAAACGAAAGACCGCCATCATACGGCCTCTTTCACACAATGCCAAGCGGATAGACACAAAATTTCGGCAAATTTCGTGCCGGGCGGGTTCGGCGAGCTCGGATGTCGATGGTTCGCGGGAGGCTCGGTGGCGTTTCCGGCGGGAAATAGAGGTTTTAGCGAGCGGCGAGGGCAGCGCCTTCTTGGTTCCCGGTGCCCCGTGCTGACGCGGCTTCCGCCCACCTCTCCCAGCTCCACCACCGAATTCGCTCAGCTGCGTTCGACGACTTCACCGGAGGGCACGATACCGTCTCGAGTCACCCTCCAGCCGGCGGTACAAGTCTCCCTGCGTCCGCGTTTTCTGTAATGGCAATCCTCGTGGTTGCAACGGCACATGCCGCGGCGCCGGAAGAGCCTATAGCGCCTGCCGGGTCCCCGCTGGTGACGGTCCGACAGCCAGGCCCTGCTTACGGCCCCACCGCGCAGCGCCAAGGGCATACTCGACGCCGGGCAAGTATCAATGGTGAAGCAGACGCCTGATGTGGGATGCCCGGGTTTGGCGCACGTCGGCTTGCGCAGCACGACCGATGAATCGAGATGCCGTGGCCCGACCACGTCCCGCAGGATGAATCCGGCGATTCTCTACGCATGCGCTATAGCCGACGACGCGCGCCAGGTCCAGGCATCCCTACGACCCTGCTGCTGCCGCGTCGAATGCTGCTGCTTGGCACCGACGCATCTCGTCGTGCAACCGGCTCACGTCAGTACGTGGTCGCTCATCGCAGCAGATCTTCGGCGTACACGCGATATCGCGACCGCTTTTATGCGCCGTCTCGTCCAACTGAACGCGATTCTCCGTGTCGGATTCTACGTAACCCTTGCCACACCTCACGCTCCCCAAGACGATGGAGAGCCGCGCCGATTTTGGATCTCGCCAGACCCGCAACATGCCGCAGTGCGGCCAGCCTGTTGGTCGAGTCGCTTCTTGCCGCGGCTCAAGCGCGTGCGGCACTCCTCGATGGGGCTCTTTCGACGAGATATGACCCGTTAGATCCAATGGCGCTTAATGGCAATGTCGCGGCTCTGCTGGCGTTCAGTCGCGCGGATTCATGCGACAAGGGGAGCCGGTGCGGTGACTTCCTGTCCGCTCTTGCCAACAACACGTGGAAGGCGGATCGAATGCAAGACGCATCCCGCTGCCACACGAGATATGGAAATTTTGGCAGAAGATGCACCTCATAAGCCGACGATCATCACCGGTTGACTGACTATCAGATGGTGAGGGCTAGGCATGGCTGATCGCGGTCGACGTCGAGCAAGGCCGGAGGGAGGATAGCCGTGGGCGGTTGCCAACGCGGGTTCCCGTTGCGGCTCTGATGGCCACCAGCGAACCAGAGGCGGGCTTCAGCAACACCAATTGCTGGCGACAGACACCCGATAGGCGAGGTTCATTTTGACCTGCTCCCCGCGTTTAGTACGGTGACGGTGTAGAGTCCGTTCCAGAGAGGAACGGCAATGAAAAAGCGATTCACCGAAGAACAGATCATCGGCATCTTGAAGGAAGCCGAGGCTGGCTTGAAGCCGGCGGAGCTGTGCCGCAAGTACGGCATCTCGGAAGCGACCTACTACAACTGGAAAGCGAAGTTCGGCGGGATGACGGTCTCCGAAGCGCAGCGCCTGAAGGAACTGGAGCAGGAGAACAACAAGCTCAAGCGCCTGTTGGCCGAATCAATGCTCGACAACGCCGCGCTGAAGGACCTGCTGGCTCGAAAGTAGCAAGCCCGCAGGCCAAGCGCGAAGCGGTCCGGATATTGATGACCGAACGTGCCATGGGTGTTACCCGAGCCTGCGGGCTGGTAGGGATTTCGCGCTCGCTGTTCCACTACGAATCACGCCGCCGAGTTGACGACGAAGCGCTGACTGGCCGGATGATGGCCATCGCCGCGCAGAAGCGCCGATACGGCTATCGCCGGATTCACGTGCTGTTGCAGCGGGATGGCTGCTTCGCCAACCACAAGCGCATCTAGCGCCTGTACAGCAAGGCGGGGCTGAGCGTGCGCAAGCGGCGACGCAAGCGTATTGCGGCTGTCGAGCGCACGCCGCTGCCGTTGCCAACAGGCCCGAATCAGAGCTGGTCGATGGACTTCGTTTCTGACGGGTTGGCCTATGGTCGGCGGTTTCGATGCCTGAACGTGGTCGACGACTACACGCGCGAGTGCTTGGCCATCGAGGTCGATACTTCGCTGCCGGGCCTACGAGTGCAGCAAGTGCTCGAGCGGCTCAAGGAGATGCGAGGCTTACCCGCATCCATCACGGTCGACAACGGGCCGGAATTCGCTGGTAAGGTGCTGGATGCATGGGCCTACGAAGCCGGCGTCACGCTGTCGTTCATTCGGCCTGGCAAGCCGGTGGAGAATGCCTATATCGAGAGCTTCAACGGGCGGTTCCGCGACGAATGCCTGAACGAGCACTGGTTCGTCTCGATGCGCCACGCCAAGCGGCTGATTGAGGAATGGCGTATCGAGTACAACACCGAGCGGCCTCATAGTTCGCTCGGCTATCTGACGCCTGCGCAGTTCGCCCGGGCGCACGACGCGAAGCAGCAGTTTTTAACCTCGGACTCTAACTGCAGTTCGGACTAAAACCGGGGGCAGGTCATCCGGACGACACAGTTGCGGAGAAGATACGATCAATAAGCAATTGAATCGCCGGAGATAGAAGCGATTGAGGGAATGGGATGCTGTGATTGATGGCGTGGGTGAGGTGCTAATGCAGTAGCCTTGGTAAGGCTTCACCCCGCCATGCACATTTCCGCCGCGCCAATGCAAAAACCCCCGCCTGTTCGGGCGGGGGTTTCTGGCTTAGGGAGCCTGACGATTACCTACTTTCACACGGGAATCCGCACTATCATCGGCGTAGAGTCGTTTCACGGTCCTGTTCGGGATGGGAAGGGGTGGGACCGACTCGCTATGGTCATCAGGCAAAGAGGGTTGTTGTGCTGGCTTCGCAGCACAACCAATCTTGGAAGAAGCAGTAATTTTAGGTTGTGTGTATCACACACGAGAATCCAACCGTCCGACGCGCTCTGCAGCGCGAAA
>NZ_BBSK01000058.1:0-45541 GCF_001319805.1 Burkholderia sp. E168m22 | reverse complement strand
GGCTGTTAATTTTTAAAGAGCGTTTCTGCGAGGAATCTTGAACCCCTCAGCAGCGCTGCGTTTTCAGCAGCAGAGAAGCGAGATTATGAACCGTGTTTCGCAGCTCGTCAACAACTTTCTGAACGACTTCGTTGCGACTGCGGGGCTCAACTTCCGTACCGCCGAGGCTCGCTACCGCCGAACCCCAACAGCACTGCTTCCCTTCCTCCCGCGCCGCGTTTCCGTTAGCGCGAAAGAGGCGTGATTCTAAGCATCCGCCCCCGTCCACGCAAGCCCTTTGTGAAGAAAGTTTGAAAAAGCCTCCGTGCGCTGCCGCGCACGGAGGCTTTGGGCTCGACGAACGATGTCGCGGTGTCGGCCCGCAGGCCGTCGGCAACCTTTCCCTCTATATATAGAAGCGCGTCACTTGCCGCCCACCGCGGCCTGCAGTCGCTCGACCGGCACCGCGCCAGCCATCGCCGTGTAGCCCGCATCGCTCGGATGGATACCGTCGCCGCTATCGTATCGGCGTTGCAGCACGCTTGGGCGCGCCGGGTCGCGCAGCACCGCGTCGAAGTCCACCACGCCGTCGAACCCGCCGCCGCTGCGAATCCAC
Organism: Burkholderia sp. E168m22; assembly: GCF_001319805.1. NCBI lineage: Bacteria > Pseudomonadati > Pseudomonadota > Betaproteobacteria > Burkholderiales > Burkholderiaceae > Burkholderia > Burkholderia sp. E168m22. The sequence continues at coordinate 44,946 of NZ_BBSK01000058.1, read as the reverse complement.
CGGTTCACCTCGAGCCGGATCGCCTCGCGTCCGGCCGGCAACGCCGCTGGCGTGAGCGTCGCGCCGAACACCTTCACGCCCTGCCGGTGCGCCGCCTCGATCAGGCGGCGATAGCCGTCGATCAGCGACGCGGCCGTCACCTGCGTATGCGGGTGATCGCAATCGAGCCCCGCGCGCGGCGGCATCTCCGCGAAGTTGATGTCGTTGATCCCGATCAGCACGATCGCCGCCTTCACGCCCGAGCGCGACAGCGCATCGCGCTCGAATCGCGACGCCAGCGACGTGCCGTAGCAAGCGGAATCGCTGAGCAGCCGGTTCCCGCTGATGCCAAGATTCACGACACCGATCGAATCGACGCCCGACGCCGTCAGCCGGCGCGCGAGCGCGTCCGGCCAGCGGCGGTTCCGGTTCACGCTGGAGCGCAGCCCGTCGGTGATCGAATCGCCGATCGCCGCTACGCTGGCGTGCGCGGAGCCGGCTTCGACGGCGAGCTCGGTCACCCACGCATATTGGGTAAAACGGGTCCGGAAGTCGGCGGCACCCGGATCGCTTACGTGATCACCCTGCGCGGACACGTAATTGAACTGGTTCGATACGCGATGCCAGACCGTCATCCGCTGGTCCGGCCCCATCTGGAGACTGATCGCATACGGCTGCGCGGCCGTCACGCCGATCGTCACCGGGTCGCTTTCGAGCTCCGCTCCCGGTGCGAGCGTCACCGACGCCTTGCCGCCGAACCGAACCGGCACCGCCGCACCGCCGGCGAGCGCAGCCCCGTCGCCGGCGCGCGCCAGGCTCGCGGCCTCGACGACCAGCGGCGCGCGACCGTATGCATTGCTCACGCGAATCCGCGCGGCGCGCCCCGACACGGTCGGGTAGACGATCTGGCGCACGGTCCGCCCGGCCACGTCGGGGGCGCGATAAAGCGGCGGCGGCGCGGCGAGATCGGGAATCGGCTGCAGCGCGGTCGCCCATGCGGCGACCCACCCGGCCGGTGCGGCCGACGCCGCAAGCGGCGCCACGAGAACGGCCGCACCCAGCACGGCCGCGGCGAAACTGCTTCGAAATGACATCGGCAAAATCCTCATCGGAAAGCGGGCATTGTGCCGCAGAAGCCGAAGACGCGAGACCACGTGCGGAGCCGTAGCTGCGCCCACCTGACCGCACCCTGACTTCCCTCGTTTACCCGAATCCCACTGCAAATCCGCAAGAAATTTATTAACCGACCGGTCGGTTGGTTTATACTTCGCACACATTCAACCGGACGAGAGCTTTCGCCATGTACACGCAATCCCTCGACATCCCCGGCAACGTCGCGCCGCTCGACGCCGCAGCCGAGTCGCCCGAGCAGGCGCGGTTCGATGCGGTGATGGCCGCGGACGGCAAGATCGAACCGCAGGACTGGATGCCCGACGCGTATCGCAAGACGCTGGTACGCCAGATCTCGCAGCACGCGCATTCCGAAGTCGTCGGCATGCTGCCGGAAGGCAACTGGATCTCGCGCGCGCCGAGCCTGAAACGCAAGGCGATCCTGCTCGCGAAGGTGCAGGACGAAGCCGGTCACGGCCTCTATCTGTATAGCGCGGCCGAAACGCTCGGCGTATCGCGCGACTCGCTGATCGACGCGCTGCACGCCGGCAAGGCGAAATACTCGAGCATCTTCAACTACCCGACGCCGACCTGGGCCGACGTCGGCGTGATCGGCTGGCTGGTCGACGGCGCCGCGATCATGAACCAGATCCCGCTGTGCCGCTGCACGTACGGCCCGTATGCGCGCGCGATGATCCGCGTGTGCAAGGAAGAGTCGTTCCACCAGCGCCAGGGTTTCGACGCGCTGTTGTCGATGATGAAGGGCAGCGACGCGCAACGCGCGATGGTCCAGCAGGCGGTCGACCGCTGGTGGTGGCCGGTGCTGATGATGTTCGGCCCGAGCGACGCCGATTCGGTCCACAGCAGCCAGTCCGCGAAATGGGGCATCAAGCGGATCTCGAACGACGATCTGCGCCAGAAATTCGTCGACGCGACGGTCGACCAGGCCAAGGTGCTCGGCGTGACGCTGCCCGACCCCGACCTGAAATGGAACGAAGCGCGCGGCCACCACGACTACGGCACGATCGACTGGGACGAATTCTGGCGCGTGGTCAACGGCGACGGCCCGTGCAACAAGGAACGCCTCGCGACGCGCGTGAAAGCACACGAGGACGGCGCCTGGGTGCGCGAAGCCGCGCTCGCACACGAAGCGAAGCGCCGCGCCCGCGCCGAACAGCACGCCGCCTGAGCGGCACCCCTCGAATTCAGGAATCTGGAGAAAGTGATGAACAAGGAATGGCCGATCTGGGAAGTGTTCGTGCGCAGCAAGCAGGGCCTCGACCACAAGCATTGCGGCAGCCTGCACGCCGCCGACGCGACGATGGCGCTGCGCATGGCGCGCGACGTGTACACGCGTCGCCAGGAAGGCGTGAGCATCTGGGTGGTGCCGTCGTCGGCGATCACCGCGTCGGACCCGGCCGAGAAGGCCGAACTGTTCGAGCCGGCGGGCGACAAGATCTACCGTCACCCGACGTTCTATACGTTGCCCGACGAAGTCAACCACATGTAACGCCCGCGCCATGACGATCACGCCCGAACACCTCTCCTACGTGCTGCGTCTCGCGGACAATGCGCTGATCCTCGGTCAGCGCAACGCCGAATGGTGCGGCCACGGCCCGATCCTCGAGGAAGACATCGCGCTCACCAACATGAGCCTCGACCTCATCGGCCAGGCGCGCATGCTGTATACGCACGCAGCCGAACTCGAGCGCCAGCTCACCGGCGCGACGAAGACCGAGGACGACTACGCGTACTTCCGCACCGAGCGCGAGTTCGCGAATTTCACGCTCGCCGAGTTGCCGCACTATGGCCCCGTCTCCGGTACCGCGCACGCCGACAAGGACTACGCGGTGACGATCGTGCGCAACTTCCTGTACGCGGCGCTGATGCTGCACGTGTGGAGCGCGCTGGAAACGTCGACCGACACGCAACTGGCCGCGATCGCCGCGAAATCGGTGAAGGAAACCCGCTATCACGTCCAGCATGCGCGCGAATGGCTCGTGCGCCTCGGCGACGGCACCGACGAATCGCACCGCCGCGCGCAGGCCGCGCTCGACTATCTGATGCCGTACACGCGCGAATTCTTCGCCGCCGATGAAATCGACGACGCGATCGTCGCGGCGGACATCGGGCCCGCACCGGCCGCGATCGAGGCCGCGTGGCGCGCGGACGTGGACGACGCACTCGCCGAAGCCACGCTCACGCCGCCTGCGCCCGTGAAGCATGTGACGACCGGCAAGCAGGGCGAGCACTCGGAACACATGGGCTACCTGCTCGCCGAAATGCAGAGCCTCGCGCGCCAGCACCCCGGCGCGAGCTGGTAACCGGCCCACGCCACGGAGCCCGACGATGTCCGCCCAGACCGCCGCCCCTGCCTACGCCGCGCCCGCCGCGCACCACGACGATCCGCTGCTCGCCCGCGCGTGGGACGTGCTCGAAGCCGTGCCCGATCCGGAGATCCCGGTCGTGTCGATCCGCGAGCTCGGCATCCTGCGCGACGTCCGCCGCGCGGACGACGGCCAGCTCGAAGTCGTGATCACGCCGACCTACTCGGGCTGCCCGGCGATGTCGCAGATCGCCGAGGACATCGCCGCCGCGCTGCAGGCCGCCGATCTGCCGCCGCACCGGATCGAGACGGTGCTCGCCCCCGCGTGGACGACCGACTGGATCACGCAGGAAGCGCGCGACAAGCTGCGGGCCTACGGCATCGCGCCGCCGGTCGGCCAATGCGGCAGCGCCGCGCCGCGGGAGAACGTCGTGCGCTTCGTGCCGCGGCCGGTCGCGGCGCCCGCCTGCCCGCGCTGCGGCTCCGCGCGCACCGAACGTCTCGCGCAATTCGCGTCCACGGCGTGCAAGGCGCTGTATCGCTGCATCGACTGCCGCGAACCCTTCGACTACTTCAAACCCTACTGAATATGGCGACCCCGCAATTTCATCCGCTGCGTATCCGCGACGTGCGGCCCGAGACCGCCGACGCCGTGACCGTCTCGTTCGACGTGCCGCCCGAGCTGCGCGACGCGTACCGTTTCACGCAGGGCCAGTTCGTCACGCTGAAGACCCACATCGACGGCGAGGAGACGCGCCGCTCGTATTCGATCTGCGTCGGCACGACGGACTATGACCGCGACGGCGAACTGCGTATCGGCATCAAGCGCGTGCGCGGCGGCCGCTTCTCGAACTTCGCGTTCGACACGCTGAAGCCCGGCCACACGATCGACGTGATGACGCCGGACGGCCGCTTCTTCACGCACCTGAACGCCGACCACGGCAAGCAGTACGTCGCGTTTTCCGGCGGTTCGGGGATCACGCCGGTGCTCGCGATCGTGAAGACGACGCTCGAGCTCGAGCCGCGCAGCACGTTCACGCTGATCTACGGCAACCGCAGCGTCGACGCGATCATGTTCGCGGAGGAGCTCGAGGACCTGAAGAACCGCTACATGAACCGCTTCGTCCTCTATCACGTGCTGTCGGACGATCTGCAGGACGTCGAGCTGTTCAACGGCGTGCTCGATCAAGCGAAATGCGCGGAATTCCTCGCGACCCTGACGCCGGCCGACGCGATCGACGAGGCGTTCATCTGCGGCCCGGCGCCTATGATGGACGCCGCCGAAGCCGCGCTGAAAGCGGCCGGCGTGCCGCCGGCGAAGGTGCACGTCGAGCGCTTCGGCACACCGCTGCCGCAGGCCGGCGCACCGGTCGTCGAGATCACCGACCAGACGCCCGCCGCCGACCTCGAAATCGTGCTCGACGGCAAGAAGCGCAAGCTGCGTTTGCCGTACGAAGGCGTGAGCCTGCTCGACGTGGGCCTGCGCGCGGGGCTCGCGCTGCCGTACGCATGCAAGGGCGGCGTGTGCTGCACGTGCCGCGCGAAGGTGGTCGAAGGCGAGGTGCGGATGGAGAAGAACTACACGCTCGAGGAGCATGAAGTGAAGGACGGTTTCGTGCTGACGTGCCAGTGCCACCCGATCAGCGACAAGGTCGTCGTGAGCTTCGACGAACGTTGAGCGGCGTCGGACCGTCGCGACGCACCGGTTTCTCGTCGTCACACATCTCGCTTACACTAGGGGCCGCCGGCCGGCTGGACATCGCAACGTCCGCCCGGCCGGCGGTTTTCTTTTGTTGACGACAGGCCGATGAGTACCATTCATGTGATTCAGGGCGGCACCGCCGCCGCGTCGCTGCGCGAGGCCCTTGCGCAAGCCGGACGCGACGAGCGCGTCGTCGGGTTGCTCGACGATCTCGGCGTCGGGCCGCTGAAGGGCGTCGACGAGACGCCCGACACGCGCGCCGCCTTCTGGCAGCACGTGCTCGGCGACCAGATTCCCGACTGGAACGCGGAAATCGAGGCCGAATTCGCACGCCTCGACCAGCTCGCGACGGATGCCGGCCAGGTCGTCGTGTGGCACGCGCCGAGCGTCGGCGACAAGCTGCTGCTGCGCCGCGTCGCCTATCACCTGCGCAACGTGCCGCAACGCCTGAACGAGGTACGGCTGTCGGCCGCCGACCTCGACGCCGCGCCGCGCGCAGCGCTGTCGCGCACCGACCAGGCGTGCTCGACCGGGATGTTCTCGCCCGCGGAACTGGCGCGCAAGCGGCCGGCGGCCGCGCCGGTCTCGGTCCTGCGCATCGGCCGCCTCGCGCTCGAATGGCAGGAGGCGAAGCATCTGAACGCCGAACTGCGTTATTGGGTCAGCAACACGATCAAGAGCGGCCACTACGCCGATCTCGACGCGCTGATCGTCGCGCGCGCGGCAGCCGACTGGCAGCCTGCGCGGCGCCTCGTCGGCAGCATCATGGCCGCCGCCGACCGCGGCGGCCTGTTCGTCAGCGACGCGATCGCGTGGTGGCGCTGCCGCGAACTCGCGGCAGCCGGCCGGCTCGAGCTACAGGACGACGCGCCCGACGCCCTCTCTTCCACGCAGGTGCGTGCGGCCCGTGCCGCCGCGCACCGCTAATCTTCCGCATTCGACCATGGCCCGAACCCGAGCGCCCGACCACGAATCCCAGCGCGAGCAGATCCTCGATCTGGCCGCCGAGAAATTCGCGCAGACGAGCTACCCGAGCACGTCGATGTCCGATCTCGCGACCGCGAGCGGCACGTCGAAGGCGCGGCTCTATCACTATTACGAGAGCAAGGAAGCGATCCTGTTCGACCTGCTCGACCGCTACACGAAACGGCTGATGCTGATCATCGCCGAGGTCGAGGGCGCGAGCCAGCGGCGCGGCCTCAGCGAGCGCGACGCGTTCGCCGAACTCGTGCGCGCGTTCCTCGCCGAGTACGAGACGTCGCACAGCCGCCACGTCGCGCTGCTCAACGACGTGAAGTATCTGGAGGACGCGCAGCGCGAAATCGTGCTCGATCGCCAGCGCGACATCGTCGCGGCGTTCACGCGGCAGCTCGCGCGCGCCTACCCCGACCGCATCTCGAAGGAAAACCAGACCTCCGTCACGATGATGGTGTTCGGGATGATCAACTGGACCTTCACGTGGCTGAAGCCGGGCGGGCGCCTCGGCTACCGCGACTTCGCCGAACAGGTGATCGACCTGATCGAGCGCGGGCTGTCGACGGCGGCCTGATTGCCGCGCAGCAGCATGCGTTGCGCGCCGGGCACAGTGCGACCGCCCGCCGCGCATTTCATATGATGAATATTAAATCCGTTTAAAATCAAATAGATATAGAATGAACTAAGCGGATTTAGAATTCCCCCTCAGCACAAACAACGTCAAATACGGGTTTTCCCCAACCCCGCTCGGGTAAAATGCTGTTGCATTGCACAACCCGCTTGTGCGCCCACACTGAGGAACCCACGATGAACACGCAATTCAACGGCCGTGCCGATGCTGTCGGCAAGGTCGGTACTGCGCCGGTTCTCGTCAGGGAACTGGCTTCCAAAGACCGTGAGCAAATGCTCACCCACTTTCTCTCGCTCGACGAAGAGGACCGCCTGCTGCGCTTCGGCCAGATGGTGCCCGACCACGTGATCGAGAACTATGTCCGCACGATCGATTTCGGTCGCGATACCGTGTTCGGCGTGTTCGACCACGACCTCGAACTGATCGGCGTCGGCCATCTGGCCTATCTGCCGGCCGAGGGCGACAAGCGCACGGCCGAATTCGGCGTGTCGGTGCTCGAAAGCGCGCGCGGCTGCGGCGTCGGCTCGAAGCTGTTCGAGCGCGCGGCGATCCGCAGCCGCAACACGCACGTGACGATGCTGTACATGCATTGCCTGTCGCGTAACGCGACGATGATGCACATCGCGAAGAAGTCCGGGATGCGGATCGAGTACGCGTACGGCGAAGCCGATGCGTACTTGTCGCTGCCGCCGGCCGACCACTCGACGATCATCGCCGAAATGCTGCAGGAGCAGGCCGCGGTGTTCGACTATGCGATGAAGCGCCAGGCGCGCCGCACGTCGAAGTTCATCGAATCGCTGATGCCCACCGCGCTGACGGCCTGACGTCGGTAGCCTCGGCCAGCCGGGTTGCGCCTGCGGCGCGCCCGGCGCCCCCTCCTCCCTTCCCCGCCGCGCCAGCTAGCGCACCGAACGAATCGGCAACGCCGTCGTTTCCTTGAAGCAGTCCAGCGAGAAGCTCGTTTTCACGTCGATCACCGACGGGTGATGCAGCAGATGCTCCTGCACGAAGCGGGAGAAATGCGCCATGTCCTCGACCTGCACGCGCAACAGGTAATCCATGTCGCCCGTCATCGCATGGCACGCGACCACTTCCGGCCAGGTCTGCACGGCCGCGCGAAACAGCTCCGCGTGGGTCGCGCCCGCGCGCGCCGACGTCTCGTCGGCCCGCATCGGCGCGAGGCCGCCGCGCTTTTCGAGCCGCACGCTCACGTACGCGAGCAGGTCGAGCCCGAGCTTCTGCGGATTCAGCAGCGCGACGTAGCCGGTGATCACGCCCATTTCCTCGAGCCGCCGGATTCGCCGCAGGCACGGGCTCGGCGACAGGTTCACGCGCTCGGCGATCTCCTGGTTCGACAGGCGCCCGTTCTCCTGAAGAATCGCGAGAATTCGCCGATCGATGGCATCCAATTCGGCTTGCGCCATCTTCTGCCCTCCACTGATTATTTTGAGACTGGAAATTGCGCCATCGTAGGCGCGGGCAATTAAGTTCGCAAGTTTCCGCTCGCGGCCGCCCGCTACACTCTGTCGCATGTCTCGACTCGTCGCGCACGCTCATGGCGGGCACGGCCGTCGACATCGAACCCCGCCGGGCACGCGCACGCCGCCCCGGCAGATCGCCCCGCACAGGAGACACGACATGCAGATCCCCACCTGGGACAACCCCGTCGGCACCGACGGCTTCGAATTCATCGAATACACGGCACCGGACCCGAAAGCACTCGGACAACTGTTCGAACGGATGGGTTTCACCGCGATCGCGCGCCACCGCCACAAGGACGTGACGGTGTACCGCCAGGGCGACATCAACTTCATCATCAACGCCGAACCCGATTCGTTCGCGCAACGCTTCGCGCGGCTGCACGGCCCGTCGATCTGCGCGATCGCGTTCCGCGTGCAGGACGCGGCAAAGGCGTACCAGCGTGCGCTCGAACTCGGCGCATGGGGCTTCGACAACAAGACGGGCCCGATGGAGCTGAACATCCCGGCGATCAAGGGCATCGGCGATTCGCTGATCTATTTCGTCGACCGCTGGCGCGGCAAGAACGGCGCGCAGCCGGGCGCGATCGGCGACATCAGCATCTATGACGTCGACTTCGAGCCGATTGCCGGCGCGAACCCGAATCCGGTCGGCCACGGCCTCACCTACATCGACCACCTGACGCACAACGTGCATCGCGGCCGCATGCAGGAATGGGCCGAGTTCTACGAGCGCCTGTTCAACTTCCGCGAAGTGCGCTACTTCGACATCGAAGGCAAGGTGACGGGCGTGAAGTCGAAGGCGATGACGTCGCCGTGCGGCAAGATCCGCATCCCGATCAACGAGGAAGGCTCGGACACGGCCGGCCAGATCCAGGAGTACCTGGACGCGTATCACGGCGAAGGCATCCAGCACATCGCGCTCGGCGCGAGCGACATCTACCAGGCGGTCGACGGGCTGCGCAGCAAGGAAGTGAAGCTGCTCGACACGATCGACACGTATTACGAGCTGGTCGATCGCCGCGTGCCGAACCACGGCGAATCGCTGGACGAGCTGAAGAAGCGCAAGATCCTGATCGACGGCGCGCGCGACGACCTGCTGCTGCAGATCTTCACCGAGAACCAGATCGGCCCGATCTTCTTCGAGATCATCCAGCGCAAGGGCAACCAGGGCTTCGGCGAAGGCAACTTCAAGGCGCTGTTCGAATCGATCGAGCTCGACCAGATCCGTCGCGGCGTCGTGCAGGACAAGGCCTGACGCTTTCCGCCGCGCGGCGGCGGCGCCGGGCAACCCGGGCGGCCGCACCCTCCGCGCAGCGCAAAGAAAAAGGGCGGGAATCCGAGGATTCCCGCCCTTTTCATATTCCGGCGCAGCCCGCGGGCCGCGCGATCGCATCAACGCACGCTCGCCTTCGACTCGGCGGCACGTTCGGCCGACGGCTGGGCCGCGGCGCCTTGGGCCGGCACGATCTGCTGCATCTGCGCGCCGGCTGCCGCCAGTGCGCTCGCGCCTCGCGCGTGCACCGGGCCGGTCATCGAGAAAAACGCGGCGGACACGATCAGGAAACTCTGGATATGACGTGTGTTCATTGCACCTCCTGTAAAACTGCCGGCGCCTCCCCGACTGCGTCGGCACGAACCCACGCGGCCGGGCACCTCCGGCAGGCCGACAAGATTAACGGCATTTGCCCGAAGATCAACGCGGCTTTACATGCTTTTACATGATGTAACGCATCATCTCGCCCTGTTTCTCAATGTGCGGCCGCCCGTCTCTCCGCGTTGCGACCGATGGGCGGCGGGTTTGCCCCAGTGCTACCATCCCTTAAAACCGGCGAACATGCCGGCCACTGCAGACGCGTCCAAAAGATGCCGACGCAACCGAAGTTTTGGTGATCCCAGACCGGGTGGAGGAGACAGTTAATGAATGCCCCGCTAGACGCAGACCAACGCGCGTCGCTAGAAGCCGCGCTGAAGTCCGTCACGCTTGACGACAAATACACACTGGAGCGCGGCCGCGCGTACATGAGCGGCATCCAGGCCCTCGTGCGCCTGCCGATGCTCCAGCAGGAACGCGACCGCGCCGCCGGTCTCAATACGGCCGGCTTCATCTCCGGCTACCGCGGCTCGCCGCTCGGCGGCCTCGATCTGTCGCTCTGGAAAGCCAAGCAGCACCTGGCCGCCCACCAGATCGTGTTCCAGCCCGGCCTCAACGAAGATCTCGCCGCCACCGCCGTGTGGGGCTCGCAGCAGGTGAACCTGTACCCCGGCGCAAAATACGACGGCGTGTTCGGCATGTGGTACGGCAAGGGCCCGGGCGTCGACCGCACCGGCGACGTCTTCAAGCACGCGAATTCGGCCGGCTCGTCGCAGCACGGCGGCGTGCTGGTGCTCGCCGGCGACGACCACGCGGCGAAATCGTCGACGCTCGCGCACCAGTCCGAACACATCTTCAAGGCCTGCGGGCTGCCGGTGCTGTTCCCGTCGAACGTGCAGGAATATCTCGACTTCGGCCTGCACGGCTGGGCGATGAGCCGCTACTCGGGCCTGTGGGTCGCGCTCAAGTGCGTGACGGACGTCGTCGAATCGTCGGCGTCGGTCGATATCGACCCGCATCGCACCGAGATCGTGCTGCCGACCGATTTCATCCTACCGGAAGGCGGGCTGAACATCCGCTGGCCCGATCCGCCGCTCGTGCAGGAAGCACGGCTGCTTGACTACAAGTGGTACGCGGCGCTCGCCTACGTGCGGGCGAACAAGCTCGACCGGATCGAGATCGATTCGCCGCACGCGCGCTTCGGGATCATGACCGGCGGCAAGGCGTACCTCGACGTGCGCCAGGCGCTGACCGACCTCGGCCTCGACGACGAAACCTGCGCGCGGATCGGCATCCGGCTCTACAAGGTCGGCTGCGTGTGGCCGCTCGAAGCGCAGGGCGCGCAGGCGTTCGCGCGCGGCCTCGACGAAATCCTGGTGGTCGAGGAAAAGCGCCAGATCCTCGAATACGCGATCAAGGAAGAGCTGTACAACTGGCCCGACGCGCAACGCCCGCGCGTGTTCGGCAAGTTCGACGAGAAGGATGGCGCCGGCGGCGAATGGTCGGTGCCGATGGGCAACTGGCTGCTGCCCGCGCACTACGAGCTGTCGCCGGCGATCATCGCGAAGGCGATCGCGACGCGGCTCGAGAAGTTCGAATTGCCGTCCGACGTGCGCGCGCGCATCGCCGCGCGGCTCGCGGTGATCAACGCGAAGGAAATGGCGCTCGCGAAGCCGCACGTGCAGACCGAGCGCAAGCCGTGGTTCTGTTCGGGTTGCCCGCACAACACGTCGACCAACGTGCCGGAAGGCTCGCGTGCGATCGCCGGGATCGGCTGCCACTACATGACCGTATGGATGGACCGCAGCACGAGCACCTTCAGCCAGATGGGCGGCGAAGGCGTGCCGTGGATCGGCCAGGCGCCGTTCACCGACGAAAAGCACGTGTTCGCGAACCTCGGCGACGGCACCTACTTCCACTCGGGCCTGCTGGCCGTGCGCGCGGCGATCTCGTCGAAGGCGAACATCACCTACAAGATCCTATACAACGACGCGGTCGCGATGACGGGCGGCCAGCCGGTCGACGGCGTGCTGACGGTGCCGCAGATCACGCACCAGCTCGCGTCCGAAGGCGCGAAGAAGATCGTGATCGTCACCGACGAGCCGGAAAAGTACGACAGCCAGAACGCGCTGCTCGCGCCGGGCGTGACGATCCATCACCGCGACCAGCTCGACGACGTGCAGCGCGAGCTGCGCGAGATCGAAGGCACGACGATCCTGATCTACGACCAGACCTGCGCGACCGAGAAGCGCCGCCGCCGCAAACGCGGCACGTATCCGGACCCGGCCAAGCGCGTCGTGATCAACGACGCGGTGTGCGAAGGCTGCGGCGACTGCTCGGTGCAGTCGAACTGCCTGTCGGTCGAGCCGCTGGAAACCGAATTCGGCACGAAGCGCCAGATCAACCAGTCGAGCTGCAACAAGGACTTTTCGTGCGTGAAGGGGTTCTGCCCGAGCTTCGTCACGGTCGAGGGCGGCCAGTTGAAGAAGCCGAAGGCGGTGTCGGTCGACGGCAGCGCATTGCCGCCGATTCCCGAACCGACGCTGCCGGCGATCGATCGCGCGTACGGCGTGCTCGTCACCGGCGTGGGCGGCACGGGCGTCGTCACGATCGGCGCGCTGCTCGGGATGGCCGCGCATCTGGAAAACAAGGGCGTGACCGTGCTCGACGTCACCGGCCTCGCGCAGAAAGGCGGCGCCGTGATGAGCCACGTGCAGATCTCGCACGCGCCGACCGACATCCACGCCACGCGGATCGCGATGGGCGAAGCCGATCTCGTGATCGGTTGCGATGCGATCGTCACGGCCGGCGACGAGTGCACGTCGCGGATGCGCCACGACACGACACGGGTGGTCGTCAACAGCGCGCAGACGCCGACCGCCGAGTTCATCAAGAACCCGAACTGGGCGTTCCCGGGCCTGTCCGCCGAGAACGACATCCGCGCGGCGGCCGGTGTTGCGGTCGACTTCATCGACGCGAACCGCTTCGCGGTCGCGCTGCTCGGCGACGCAATCTACACGAACCCGTTCGTGCTCGGCTACGCGTGGCAGAAAGGCTGGCTGCCGCTGACGCTCGCGTCGCTCGAACGCGCGATCGAGCTGAACGCGGTGTCGGTCGAGAAGAACCGCGCGGCGTTCGACTGGGGCCGCCGCGCCGCGTACGACCTCGCCAGCGTGAAGCAGGCCGCGGCCGGCGACGCCCGCCCTGCGCAAGGCGCCACGGTGATCTCGCTGCACACGAAGAAGGCGGTCGACGCGCTGATCGCGAAGCGCGTGGAGTTCCTCACCGCGTACCAGAACGCCGCGTACGCGTCGCGCTATGCGGCCTTCGTCGACAAGGTGCGCGCCGCCGAACGCGCGCTGGCGGACGGCGACACGGTGCAGGAGCCGCTGACCGAAGCGGTCGCGCGCAACCTGTTCAAGCTGATGGCGTACAAGGACGAGTACGAGGTCGCGCGGCTGCAGTCCGACCCCGCGTTCCTCGCGCGCCTGACCGCGCAGTTCGAAGGCGACTGGAAGCTGAAATTCCACCTCGCGCCGCCGCTGTTCGCGAAGACGGACGCCCACGGCCATCTCGTGAAGAAGGCGTACGGCCCGTGGATGATGTCGGCGTTCCGGCTGCTCGCGAAGGCGAAGTTCCTGCGCGGCACGGGGCTCGATCCGTTCGGCCGCACCGCGGAGCGCCGCACCGAGCGCGCGCTGATCGGCGAGTACGAAGCGCTGATCGACGAGGTGCTGACCCGGCTGAACGCGGCCAACCGCCCGCTCGCACTCGAACTCGCGGCGCTGCCGGACGGCATTCGCGGCTACGGCCACGTGAAGGAGAACAACCTGCGCGCGGTGCGGCAGAAGTGGGACACGCTGCTGGCGAAGTGGCGTTCGCCGGCAGGCGGGCAGTCGCACCAGCAGGTCGCGTAAGGGCGCGCGCGGCGGGCGTTCGCGGTCTGGACGCCCTTTCCGCGCCACCGTCGCCCTTACGGTTCACGCGAAAAAAAACGCCACGGAACACAGGTTCCGTGGCGTTTTTCATTGTGCCGCGAGTAACGCGCGGCACACGCGGGCGTGGACTTACTTCGTGTTCACGTTCGCGGCGGCAACGGCCGTCATGTTGATGATCCGGCGCACGGTCGCGGCCGGCGTCAGGATGTGGACCGGCTTGGCGGCGCCGAGCAGGAACGGGCCGACCGTCACGCCTTCGCCGCCGACCATCTTCAGCAGGTTGTACGCGATGTTCGCCGCTTCGACGTTCGGCATGATCAGCAGGTTCGCTTCGCCCGACAGCGTCGTGCCCGGGAACGCCTGCTTGCGGATCAGTTCCGACAGCGCCGCGTCGCCGTGCATTTCGCCGTCGACTTCGAGGTTCGGCGCACGTTCGACGATCAGCTTGCGGGCCTCGGCCATCCGGCGCGACGACGCCGACGGCGCGCTGCCGAAGTTCGAGTTCGACAGCAGCGCGGCCTTCGGCGCGATGCCGAAGCGCTCGATCTCGGCCGCGGCCTGGATCGTCATGTCGGCGAGCTGGTCGGCGCTCGGCAGCTCGTTCACGTACGTGTCGCACACGAACAGGTTGCGGCCCGGCAGCATCAGCAGGTTCATCGCGGCGAAGTGCTCGGCGCCCTTCGCGCGGCCCAGCACCTGCTCGATGAACTTCAGGTGGCTGTGGAACGTGTCGATCATCCCGCAGATCATCCCGTCCGCATCGCCCAGATGGACGAGCATCGCGCCGATCAGCGTGTTGAACTTGCGCATCGCGGCCTTCGCGACTTCCGGCGTCACGCCGTCGCGCGCGCCGATCTCCTGATACGCCTGCCAGTAGCGGTGGTAGCGCGCATCGTCTTCCGGATCGACGATTTCGAAATCGACGCCGGCCTTCAGCTTCGAGCCGATCTTCTGCAAGCGCATGTCGACGACCGACGGACGGCCGACGATGATCGGCTTGGCGATCTTTTCCAGCAGCACGAACTGTGCGGCGCGCAGCACGCGCTCGTCCTCGCCTTCGGCGAACACGATGCGGGCCTCCTTCTGCTTCGCGGCCGCGAACACCGGGCGCATCACCATGCCGGTGCGGTAGACGGTCGCGCCGAGCTGCTCGCGATACGCGTCCATGTCCTGGATCGGACGCGTGGCGACGCCCGAATCCATCGCGGCTTGCGCCACCGCCGGCGCGATCTTGATGATCAGGCGCGGATCGAACGGCTTCGGAATCAGGTAGTCCGGCCCGAATTCGAGCGAATGGCCTTCATACGCCTTCGCGACTTCCTCGCTCTGGTCGGTTTCCTCGGCCAGCTCGGCGATCGCGCGCACGCACGCGAGCTTCATTTCTTCCGTGATCGTCGTCGCGCCGACATCGAGCGCGCCGCGGAAGATGAACGGGAAGCACAGCACGTTGTTGACCTGGTTCGGGTAGTCCGAACGGCCGGTCGCGACGATCGCGTCCGGGCGTACGGCCTTCGCGTCTTCCGGGCGGATTTCCGGTTCCGGGTTCGCGAGCGCCAGGATCAGCGGGCGCTCGCCCATCGTCTTGACCATGTCCTGCTTCAGCACGCCCGCGCTCGAGCAGCCGAGGAACACGTCCGCGCCGACGATCGCGTCGGCGAGCGTGCGCGCGTCGGTGTTCGCCGCATAGCGCTGCTTCGACGGATCGAGGTTGCCGCGCCCTTCGTAGATCACGCCCTTCGAATCGGCGACGAGGATGTTCGACTTCGTGAGGCCGAGGTTCACCAGCAGGTCCAGGCACGCGATCGCCGCCGCGCCCGCGCCCGAACACACGAGCTTCACTTCCGACAGCTTCTTGCCGACGACCTTCAGGCCGTTCAGGATCGCGGCCGACGCGATGATCGCGGTGCCGTGCTGGTCGTCGTGGAAGACCGGGATCTTCATGCGCTCGCGCAGCTTCTGCTCGATGTAGAAGCACTCCGGCGCCTTGATGTCCTCGAGGTTGATGCCGCCGAGCGTCGGCTCGAGCATCGCGATCGCCTCGACGAGCTTGTCGGGGTCGGACTCCGACAGTTCGATGTCGAACACGTCGATGCCCGCGAATTTCTTGAAGAGGCAGCCCTTGCCTTCCATCACCGGCTTCGCGGCCAGCGGGCCGATGTTGCCGAGGCCGAGCACGGCGGTGCCGTTCGTGATGACGCCGACGAGGTTGCCGCGCGACGTGTACTTCTGTGCGTCGAGCGGATCGGCGTGGATCGCCTCGCACGCAGCGGCGACGCCGGGCGAATACGCGAGCGACAGATCGAGCTGGTTCGACAGCGGCTTGGTCGGAGTGACCGAAATCTTGCCGGGTTTCGGGTTCAGGTGATAAGCGAGAGCGGCCTGCTTCAGTTGTTCGTCCATGATTGACCTGCGAGAGACATGCGAAATATTGACGACTCAGTACACAGCACCTTCGGCCGCGTCTGCTTGAATCGAGGGGATGGTCGACTGCGAGACGGCCCGCGACGCGCCGGATCGGCACGCCATCGAACCTTGGCGGATGGCAAGAGGAAGGTCCAAAGTACTGAACGATTTCTTAGGGCCGCCTAGTGTACACCCCCTAAATGACCTCCGTTGGTGCACCGCCGCATCCCCGGCATCAGCATCGGATGGTCGTGCCCCGTTTGTTTCGCCGGTGGTGAGCGGCATGGCGAACCCGCGCGAATTCCGCCGAAAACCGGCCTGAATCGGGTAAAATAGCGGGCTACGCGCGCAGCGATGCGATTGGTCCGCCGATCGCGCCCCGGCCCTTCGGGCAGGTTCCCCTTGCTGCGCCACCGGGCCCGCGCCCGCTCCTCGCTCATCACCCAAGGAATGCCCATGACAGGCTACGATCGTCAGTCGATCTCGGATACGACCGCCAAAATCCTGCTCGAAGTGCAGGCGGTGCACTTCAATGCCGAAAAACCGTTCATCTTCACGTCCGGCTGGGCAAGTCCCGTCTATATCGACTGCCGCAAGCTGATCTCGTATCCGCGCGTGCGCCGTGCGCTGATGGAAATGGCGGAAACGACGATCACGCGCGACATCGGCTTCGAGCAGATCGATGCGGTGGCGGGCGGCGAGACGGCCGGCATCCCGTTCGCGGCCTGGATCGCGGACCGGATGATGGTGCCGATGCAGTACGTGCGTAAAAAGCCGAAGGGTTTCGGCCGCAACGCGCAGATCGAAGGCCATCTGGAAGAAGGCTCGCGCGTGCTGCTGGTGGAAGACCTGACCACCGACAGCCGCAGCAAGATCAACTTCGTCAACGCGCTGCGCACCGCGGGCGCGACGGTGAACCACTGCTTCGTGCTGTTCCACTACGACATCTTCAAGGAAAGCGTGTCGGTCCTGAAGGACATCGACGTCGACCTGCACGCGCTCGCGACCTGGTGGGACGTGCTGCGCGTCGCGAAGGCGTCCGGCTACTTCGAGACGAAGACGCTCGACGAAGTCGAGAAATTCCTGCACGCACCGGCCGAATGGTCGGCCGCGCACGGCGGCGCGACGGCCCCGAAGGAATGACGCCACGCCGGCACACGTGCCGGCGCACTGGCCGAGAAAACCGCCTGCTTGATCGCAGGCGTTTTTTTTCGTCCGTCGACCGGCGCGCTGACCGATCGCAATCGCGCGCGACGGCGGGCGTCGCTCATCGAACCCTAATGCTAGACTTGATCCATCGCCGCCCTCAGCGCTGCGGGCAACATACAACGCCAACAATGCCGGGCGGTTCGGCCCGGCCCACGTGACGGGAGAAGCGCCATATGCGTGTGGATCGCCGGATCACTCCGCCTGCGCCATCGGGTCGCCCTTCTCCGTTTCTTCTCTCCACCCTCCTGTGCGCCGCCGTTTTCGCGGCGCTGCCCGCGCGTGCCGAAGGCCCGTTCACCGTGACGAGCGACGACCTGACGCCCGGCGCGCGCGTGCGGCTCGCGAACGTGTTCGATCGCGGCGACTGCAAGGGCGCGAACCGCTCGCCGCAACTCGCATGGCACAACCCGCCGCCCGGCACGCGCGGCTATGCGGTCACGATCTTCGATCCCGACGCGCCCGGGCACGGCTGGTGGCACTGGGCCGTCGCGGGCATCCCGGCGACCGTCACGAGCCTGCCGGCCGACGCCAGCGCCTCCGGCTTCCTGCGCCGCATCGGCGCGAGCGAGGCGCGCAACGACTACGGGCTCGACGGTTACGGCGGCCCGTGCCCGCCGCCCGGCAAGCCGCATCGCTACGTGATCACCGTCTACGCGCTGAAAGGCACCGACCTGCGCGTCTCGCAGGGGCGCCCCGCGCCGATGTTCGAGCACGAGATCGGCACGCTCGCGATCGGCACCGCGCAACTCACGGTCACTTACGGGCAGTAACCGCGTCCTGCCGCCCGTTGCGGGTCGCGATTGCCCGCGCCCGCGAATTTCTGTGCGCTGCCTGCGCACGTTTTTCCCGTCATTTCGGCTTGCTAGACTCGGTTGCACCGGTCGCGGCATCCCGCCGCGCATCCGGCGCGCCGCCCGAGTACGGCGCGTGACGCGGCGAGCCTGCGGTCCGCCGTTCCCGTCCCTTTCCGGAGAACGCTTCATGTCGAACATCGTCATCGTCTATCACAGCGGCTACGGTCACACGCAGAAACTGGCCGAAGCCGTGCTCGCGGGTGCGCAGGATGCCGGCACCACCGCACGCCTCATCGCCGTCGGCGAGCTCGACGACGCGGGCTGGGCCGCGCTCGACGCGGCGGACGCGATCATCTTCGGCGCACCGACCTACATGGGCGGCCCGTCCGCGCAGTTCAAGCAGTTCGCCGATGCCACGTCGAAAGCGTGGTTCACGCAGAAGTGGAAGGACAAGATCGCCGCGGGCTTCACGAACTCCGCGACGATGAACGGCGACAAGTTCTCGACGATTCAATATTTCGTCACGCTGGCGATGCAGCATGGGATGGTGTGGGTCGGCACGAGCCTGATGCCGGCGAACTCGAAGGCGGCCACGCGTAACGACATCAATTACCTCGGCGGCTCCACGGGCCTGCTCGCGCAGTCGCCGGCGGATGCGACGCCCGACGAGGGGCCGCTGCCGGGCGACCTCGAGACCGGCAAGGCATTCGGCCGGCGCGTCGCTGAAGCGACGGCGCGCTGGGACGCCGGCGCCCGCTGAGCACGCCCCTCCCCGGCCCGCGAGCGGGCCGGCGGGCGTCAAACGGACACCAGGACGGCCCGCGGGCCGTCTTTTTTCGCCCCGCGCGGTGCAGTGCCGCCGGATGACGTCTTAAAATGGCGGTTTCAGGGCGCTGCGGCTCCCGTTTCATTCAGTGAGAGCGAAATGAGCACCAAAGTTTTTGTCGACGGCCAGGAAGGCACGACCGGCCTCAAGATCTTCGAATACCTGTCGGCACGCAGCGACATCGAGATCCTGCGCATCGATGAAGCGAAGCGCAAGGACGTCGACGAGCGCCGCCGCCTGATCAACGCGTCGGACGTCACGTTCCTGTGCCTGCCGGACGTCGCGTCGCGCGAATCCGCGTCGCTCGTCGAGAACCCGAACACCACGCTGATCGACGCGAGCACCGCGTTCCGCACGAATCCCGACTGGGCGTACGGCCTGCCGGAACTGACCCGCGCGCAGCGCGAGAAGATTCGTACGTCGAAGCGCATCGCGGTGCCCGGCTGCCACGCATCGGCATTCGTGCTCGCGATGCGTCCGCTCGTCGATGCGGGCATCGTCGCGCCGACGTTCGCCGCGCACAGCTACTCGATCACCGGCTACAGCGGCGGCGGCAAGTCGATGATCGCCGAGTACGAAAGCGCCGCACCGGGCGGCAAGCTCGCGAGCCCGCGCCCGTACGCGCTCGGCCTCGCGCACAAGCACCTGCCGGAAATGGCCGCGCACACGGGCCTCGCGAACGCGCCGATCTTCACGCCGATCGTCGGCCCGTTCCTGAAGGGCCTCGCGGTGACGACCTACTTCACGCCCGAGCAGCTCGCGAAGCGCGCGACGCCGCAGGACGTGCAGCGCGTGTTCGCCGAGTACTACGCGGACGAGGCGTTCGTGCGCGTCGCACCGTTCGACGCGGAAGCCAACCTCGACGGCGGCTTCTTCGACGTGCAGGCGAACAACGACACGAACCGCGTCGACCTGTTCGTGTTCGGCAACGCGGAGCGCTTCGTCACCGTCGCGCGCCTCGACAACCTCGGCAAGGGCGCGTCGGGCGCCGCGATCCAGTGCATGAACCTCAACATCGGCGCGGCCGAGGACGCGGGCCTCAAACGCTGATTCAGCATCGCATGCCATGCAAAGCCGGCCACTGGCCGGCTTTTTATTTACCCGTATCAGGCAATATATAAAAACACCGGATCGCGCCTTTACAAATATTTACAAGCTTTCCATTGCGCGATTACAAGTGAATTAATCCAGCCCCTCCTCATCCAGTCAATCCCGAATAGGGATAAACCGGATACCCGTCGATTTAAACACTGCCGTTATACGCAGGAAGGCGCCGCGAGAGCGTGCCGGGCGTCGCGCATCCCCCACTCCGGCAGCTTTCGTCAGCCTGTCTCGCGTTTAAATTCTTACTCATTGCCTTATCGGACAAGGATTCAAATCGCAGCTCCCGTTTCAATCGCCTTTTTTAGACGGGTTCATCAATTGACAGCAAAAACCCAGGCAGCGACATTAGCTCGCACAATTAAACGATTGGAGACAGCGGCATGTCGCACGCCTTATCGAAGGGGGTGGCAACGGCCTTTGCCATTGCCCCTTTCCTGGTTGCATGTGGTGGGGGGGACTCCGGCGGCGCGCTCGCGCCGATCAATGCGCCCCAATGTTCCGGCTCGAGTTGCGGCACGCAAGGGCAGCCGCCTTCGCAGCCCATCAACGGCGCACTGTGCCCGGCCAACGCGGATATCGTGAAGAGCACGTATCTCGGCGGCGCGGGGAGCGGCGAGATCGTCAGCGTCAACATCGACGCGGTCGCGATGACGTACACGCTCAAGTGGCTTGAATCGCCGATTCCGCTGAAGACCGGCACCGTCACGCCGAGCCGCGTCGGCACGACCATCACCGGCAAGGTCATCCACCCGCCGACCGGCACGCTGCCGACCGCCGAGCAGACGCGCTGCGCGTTCGTCCTCACGCCGGGCACCGGCCCCGCGCCGGACGGCTCGACCTATTCGACGGCCGCCGACTTCAACCAGGCGAACCCGCCGATGCTGCTGGTCGGCATGGGCGTGGCGGGCGGCGGCATTCCCGGCGCGACGATCCAGTACGACGGGCTGACGATCATCCCGGGCGTCGTGCAGAACGTCGGCCAGGTGCCGAACCGTCACTTCGACTTCTACCCGTTCCTCGGCTTCGCGAATACGACGACCGACCTCTCGAAGCTGCCGGGCACGTACAACGCGCTGCTCTATCACCTCGTGCCGTCGGGCAACTACGCGACGAAGGGCTCGAACTCGAGCGAGACGTTCGACGCGAACGGCGCGTGCACGTCGAGCGGGTCGGGCGGCTGCCAGACCACCGGCGATCCGTGGAAGACGAGCGCGAACGGCGGCTACTTCGACAGCACCAAGGCGCCGCAGACGCTACCGCAGACGCAACTGCCGATCGTCGGCGCGACCGGCAAGTCGGCGACCGCGCACATGGTGATCGGCCAGCTCAACGGCGCGACGGTGCCGGTGATCGTGCGCACGGGCAACGTGAACCTCGGCACGCCGCCGCTGCACCTCGACGCGCAGGTCGACGACGAATCGGGCATCGCGGTGCTCGGCGCGGCGACGGCCGTCACGTCGGGCACGATCGATGGCGGCTACGCGGGCGCGGACTCGAACTTCAAGTACACGGCCGCGCTGATCCGCGGCAGCAACGCGTCGTTCATCAACCCGTCCACGCAAGCCGAGGAAGACGGCTTCACGCTCGACTACGGCCAGACGACGCCGGGCCTGCTGAACGCGAAGACCACCCCGCCGAGCGGCGCGAGCTACCCGTCCGCATCGGGCGTGGTGATCGCGACGGGCGGCCTGTATGCAGCGCTGATCCAGGGCACGGTGAACGGCGGCGTCACGTCGACGTCGGCGAATTCGACGACGTCGTCGACCCCGTACTTCGGCGTGGGCGCGCAGATCAGCAAGTAGCGATCGAGGGCGCGGCGGCCGGCCTGCCGCCGCGGATGGCAGGGAAGGCACGAAGGCGCTCGGCACAGCGCAGGCAGGACGAGTACGACCAACAGAAGCGGCCGACAGGGAGCTGGCCGCCGCACAAAGACAAATCTGGAGGAGCAACATGAAGCGCAACCTCATTCTGGCGGCGGCCCTTGCCGCCCCCCTTCTTTCCGCATGCGGCGGCGGTAGCGACAATCCGCCCCCGCTCGTCGAAGACCGGCTTTGCCCCGCCACGCTCGACTACAACACCGTGTTCACGGGCGGCGCGGGCAGCGGCGAACTCGCGAAGGTCCAGCTCGACACGACCAAGATGACCTGGCAGGTCACCTATGTCGAATCGGCGGTGCCGCAAAAGACCGGCACCGTCACGCCGACCCGCGCGGGCACCGTCGACAGCGGCACGCTCACGCAGGAAACGCTGCTGCCGACCAACAAGCTGAACCAGTGCGCATTCCGCCTGAACGGCGCGAGCCTCGATGCGTCGCGCCCGGCGCGCATCTTCGTCGGCTTCGGCGTTGCCGGCGGCACGATTCCCGGCAAGGAGATCCAGTTCGACGGCGTGCTCGGCCAGGCCGCGGTGCCCGACACGAAATTCCCGTACTACCCGTTCATCGGCTTCTCGTCGATCGAAACCGACATCACGAAGGTCGCGGGCACGTACAGCCACATCGGCTTCGGCGAAGTGCCGTCGCAGAAATTCGCGCCGGCGTCGATCGACGCGAAGGTGACGATCAACGCGGACGGCACCTGGACCAAGTGCGACACGACCGGCCAGTTCGCCGGCGGCGCGTGCGCGCAGCAGGGCACGAACTTCGTGCAGTCGGCCGACGGCAGCGGCGCGTTCCAGTCGAACAACTACGCGAGCCAGTTGAAGCCGACGCTGTCGGCCACGCCGCAGGGCAAGGGCTTCATGATCGTCGGCAAGCTGCGTAACCAGCTCGTGCCGATCCTCGTGCGCACGGGGGTCGCGAACCCGAACCCGACACCGGACAGCAACGGCGTGCCGGGCCTGACTGCCGACGACGAATCGAGCATCTCGATCCTCGCGCCGCAGACGGCCGTCGCGGCCGGCTCGCAGAACGGCGAGTACATCGGCGTCGACAGCCAGTTCGATTACCGGACCACCGCGCTGATCGACAAGCAGGCCACGCTGCTCGATCCGTTCCAGCCGTCGCAGGCGTCGCTCGCGACCGCGCTCGACCTCGACTACACGCAGAAGGTGCCGGGCACGGTCACGACGATCCACACGGGTTCGGGCAGCACGTCGCCGACCGGCAAGTTCATCTTCTCGGGTGGCGTGTTCGGTTTCCTCGACAACGCCGGATCGACGCCGTATTTCACGATCGGCGCATTCGTCCAGTAAGCGGAGGGGAAAGCCGTGATGAAGAAAACCCTTCTCTGCGCGGCGGCCGGCGCCGCCGCCGTGGCGCCGCTCGCGGCGTACGCGCAGAGCGCCGGCAGCAACGTCGTCACGCTGGGCTGGTTCCACATCATGCCGCAGCAGAGCAGCACGCCGATGACGACCAACGTCGCGCCGACGCCGATCAACACGCCGCTGCGGCTGCCGCCGTCGTTCACGTCGGCGGGCACCGGGCTGCACACGAGCGGCGCCGACACCGTCGGCCTGACGGTCAGCCACTTCCTGACCGACCATATCGCGGTGACGTCGGTGGCCGGCGTGCCGCCGGTGTTCAAGGTGTCGGGCCAGGGCACGATCAAGCCGCCGGGTCCTGCCGGCGCGCTCGGCACGCAGAACATCGGGCTGGGGTCGGTCAACCCGATCGTGAAGAGCGTGCGGCAGTGGAGCCCGGCGGTGATCCTGCAGTACTACTTCGGGCAGGCCACCGCGAAGTTCCGGCCGTTCCTCGGCCTCGGCGTGTCGTACAACTGGTTCAGCGACCTGCAGCTCAACACGAACTTCATCAAGCAGACGCAGGACAACCTCGGCGCGATCCTCGCGGCGGGCGCGGGCAAGCCCGGGACGACCTCGGTGGAAGCGAAGGCGTCGTCGTCGTGGCAGCCGGTGTTCAACGCGGGCCTGCAGTACAACCTGACGGAACACTTCGGGCTGATCGCGTCGGTGACCTACATCCCGCTGAAGACGACGTCGACGGTGACGATCAAGGCGGCGGACGGCTCGGTGCTCGCCGAGTCGAAATCGGACCTGAAGGCGGACCCGATCATCAGCTACGTCGGGATGACGTACAAGTTCTGAGCGCGGCGACAGCCGGCGAATGGATGGCCGCGACAAAATCGCAGGCAAAAAAAAGCCCGCCTAAGTGGCGGGCTGAATCCATATCAGAGGAGACATGGAGGAGACAGTTCCAATCATATCGAATCGGTTTCCGCAATGCAACATTTCCGTAGAGAAAATAAGGATTTTCCCTCGAATGCGGCCTCTAGTTCGCCGTGACGGCACCACCTGACCCCTTTCCATTCTCCTGCTCGAGCACCTCGCCCAGCGCGTCGCGCAGCAGCGCGACGGGTCGCACCAGCCGGCCCGGCAAAGTGCCGTGCACGAGCCACACGTTGATCCGCGTTTCCAGCCCCGTCGTTTCCACCACCCTCAGCGCCTCGCGATGCGCGCTGCGCGCCAGCGCGTTCGGCGGCGCGATGCCGATGCCGGCGCCGCGCGCGACGAGCGACAACTGCAACTCCGAGCCGAATGCCTCGACCGCGACGTCGAACGGCAGTCCGGCCGCGCCGAGCGCGCGGCTCAGCGCAGAACGCATCCCGCAGCCGTCCTGGCTCAGCACCCACGGATAACCCGACAGCGTATCGAGCGACAGCGGGCCGTCCGGCAGCGGGAAATCGCGCGCGGCGACGAGCACCGTCGGCTGCGTGGCGAGCAGCGTCGCCGTCAACGCGTCCGGCAGCGCCGCGCTCGCCGGCACCATCACGGTCGCGACGTCGAGCGCGCCGCGCTCGATGCCCTGCACCAGGGCCGGCGACCAGCCGGCCGTCACGCGCAGCGTG
Source organism: Burkholderia sp. E168m22 (assembly GCF_001319805.1). Lineage (NCBI taxonomy): Bacteria > Pseudomonadati > Pseudomonadota > Betaproteobacteria > Burkholderiales > Burkholderiaceae > Burkholderia > Burkholderia sp. E168m22. The sequence goes on along the minus strand of NZ_BBSK01000058.1, from coordinate 20,072 downwards.
AGGCGCGGAAACGCGTCTCGCAGCCGGTCGATCGGCCGCTCCAGCGCGAGTTCCGACAGGAACGGCGGCACGCCGATGCGCAACTCGCCCGACGGCTCGCTGTCCGGCGCGCCCGCCGCCATCAGCTCGTCGACGGCGCCGAGCACGTTGCGCGCGAGCGCGTAGACGTCGCGTCCGGCCGCGGTCGGCTTCAGCGGCTTGCTCTGCCGTTCGAGCAGCGGCACACCGAGCAAGGTTTCGAGGTTCTGCACGCGCCGCGTCAGGCCCGGCTGCGTCAAGTGGAGCTTCGCGGCCGCGGCGACCATCGACCCGCTGTCGACGACCGCGACGAACGCCTGGAGATCACGCGTATTCAAAACAAACTCGCATAATCATGTTAGACATATTTCAATTGTCGCATAAACATCGGGCACCTACGATGGGAGTTCCTTCGATCTCCCCAAGCTTCCGATGAACTGCCCTGCCAACCGTTGCTCCGCCTCCGTTTCGTCCCCCATCGCCGCGCCGCCCGCACTGAGCACGGGCATGGCGCTGTTCTTCGCCGCGACGGTCGGCGTGATCGTGATGGACCTGTTCGCCGCGCAGCCGCTGACCGGCCCGATCAGCGCGGACCTGCACCTGCCGCCCGGCCTCGCCGGCCTCGTCGCGATGCTACCGCAGCTCGGCTACGCGGCCGGGCTCGCGTTGCTCGTGCCGCTGGTCGACCTGCTCGAGAACCGACGCCTGATCGTCGCGACGCTCGCCATCTGCGCGGCGGCGCTCGCGCTGCCCGCCTTCACGCAGTCGGGCGCCGTGTTCCTGCTTGCAACGCTCGCGGCCGGCGCCGCGTCGAGCGTGATCCAGATGCTGGTGCCGATGGCTGCGTCGATGGCGCCCGAAGCGCAGCGCGGCCGCGCGGTCGGCAACGTGATGAGCGGGCTGATGCTCGGCATCCTGCTGTCGCGGCCGCTCGCGAGCCTGATCGCGGGCTCGGCCGGCTGGCGGGCGTTCTATCTGCTGGCCGCGCTCGCGGACGCGGCGATCGCCGTCGTGCTCGCGCTGCGCCTGCCGGCGCGCACGCCGTCGATCACCGCCAGCTACCGCGCGTTGCTCGCGTCGATGGGACGCCTGCTTGCCGACGAGCCGGTGCTGCGCCGGCATGCGCTGTCGGCCGCGCTCGCGATGGCTGCATTCAACGCGTTCTGGACCGCCGTCGGGCTGCGGCTCGCGCAGCCGCCGTTCGCGCTCGACCTGCACGGCATTGCGCTGTTCGCGTTCGCCGGCGCGAGCGGCGCGATCGTCACGCCGCTCGCCGGCCGCGCGGGCGACCGCGGCCACGGCCCGGCCGCGCAACGGCTCGCGCACGGCACGATGCTCGCGGCGCTCGTCGTGCTCGGCGTCGCCGGCGCCGGCTGGTTCGGCTTCGATGCGCACGCGCATCGCGGCGTCGCGCTCGCGCTGCTGGCCGGCGGCGCGGCGCTGCTCGATGCGGGCGTCATCGTCGACCAGACGATCGGCCGCCGCGCGATCAACCTGCTGAACCCGGCCGCGCGCGGACGCCTGAACGGGCTGTTCGTCGGACTGTTCTTCGTCGGCGGCGCGCTGGGTGCGGCGCTCGCGGGCAGTGCATGGGCCTGGGGCGGCTGGAGCGCGGTGTGTGGTGTCGGGTTCGCGTTCGCCGGTGCGGCGGCCGTCTTCGGGCTGATGGCCGGCCGCGGGGCCGGCGCGGCGGTGTGGGATCGGCCGGGTGCGTGAGCAAACATGAGCGGGCATGAGCGCGCGTGATGCCAGCGGCGGTGAAGCGGCGGTGAAGCGACGATGAATCGGCGCCAAAATGCCGAACGCCCCGCCCTCTCGCGAGGGACGGGGCGTTCGGTACACCGGTGTCGGCCGGGAATCAGTGCCGAACCAGCGCCATCATCGCGCCGAAGCCGACGAACAGCCCGCCCGTCAGCCGGTTGAACACCTTCGCCACGCTCTGGCTCTTCAGCGTGGCGCCGATGCGCGTGCCGAACGACGCGTAGACGAGATACCAGCTCACCTCGATCACCGCGAACGTGACGACGAGGATGCCGAACTGCGGCAGCGTCGACTCGGCCGCGTTGATGAACTGCGGCAGCAGCGCGGCCGCGAACAGGATCGCCTTCGGGTTGCTGCCCGCGACCAGGAAGCCATTGCGGAACAGCACCGCGCGCGAGGCCGATGCGCCTTGCGACACGGCGTCGACGTCGGCCGCCGGCGCGTCGTCCACGCGGGCGCGCCACGCCTTCACGCCGAGATAGACCAGGTAGGCCGCGCCCGCGAAGCGCAACGTATTGAACATCGCCGGCCATGCCTCGAGCACCGCGCCGAGCCCCGCCGCGGACACCGCGAGCATCAGCACCAGCGCGCTCAGGCAACCGGCCATCGTCGCGGACGAGCGCCGCAGCCCGTGCCGCGCGCCGTGCGTCATCACGAGCAGCATGTTCGGGCCCGGAATCGCCGACACGACGAACACCGTCGCCACGAAAAGCCACCACGTATGCAAGTTCATGACTGCCTCTGCCTCAAATGTAGGGGGAAACGAACCGCCGATTATGCCGTGCGGGTCGCGCTTCTGTCGCGTGTCAGCGGCCGGCGCGGCGCAGCGCGACCTCGCCGAGCACTGCGAAATCCTGGTCGCCGCCGCCGTGCGCGAGCGCGTCGAGCAGGCTGTCGCGCACGACGCTCGCCACCGGCAGCGGCACCGACGTCGCGTCGCCGGCCTCCAGCGCGAGCCGGACGTCCTTCAGCCCGAGCCGCGCCTTGAAGCGTGCGGGCTCGTAGCGCCGCTCGGCGATCATCGCGCCGTAGCCTTCGTACACGGGCCCCGGAAACGCGCTGCTGGTGATCACGTCGAGGAAATCGCGCATCGCGACGCCGTGCGCGCCGAGCAGCGCGGACGCCTCGCCGAGCGTCTCGATCGCCGACGCGAGCGTGAAGTTCGCGGCGATCTTCGCGACGTTCGCGTGCTGCGGCAGCGAGCCGAAGCGCCAGGTCTTCTGGCCGATCGCGTCGAACAGCGGCTGCACGCGGTCGATCGCCTCGGCCGGGCCGCCTGCCATGATCGTCAGGCGCGCGGCGGCCGCGACGTCGGGCCGCCCCATCACCGGCGCGGCGACGTAGTCGATGCCGCGCGACGCATGCGCGTGCGCGAGCGATTCGGCGAGCGCGACCGACACCGTCGCCATGTTCACGTGGATCAGCCCGCGCGGCGCCTGGGCCAGCAGCGCGTCGTCGAACACCGCGCGCGCGGCCGCATCGTCGCCGAGCATCGAGAACACGGCGTCGCCGCGAAACGCGTCGGCCGGCGTGTCGACGATCTGCGCGCCGAATGCCGCGAGCGGCTCGGCCCGCTCGCGCGACCGGTTCCAGACCCGCACCGTGTGGCCCGCCTTCAGCAGGTTCGTCGCGATCGCCTGCCCCATTTCGCCCAGCCCGATAAACCCGAGATCCATGTCCCGCTCCTTCGCTTCGTGAAGCGGCGAGTTAAACACAGATGCCGGCGCTCTGCAGCGCCTGCCGCCGGCCGGGCGCGGTGCGATACTGCACGGATGGCGACCGCGACCTTCCGCTTTCACGGCGAACTGAACGCCTTTCTCGCGCGTCAGCAGCGCGACCGGGCGTTCGCACACGCGTGTGCCCGCGATGCGACGGTGAAGCATGCGATCGAGGCGCTCGGCGTCCCGCATACCGAAATCGGCCGGCTGTACGTGAACGACGCGCCGGCCGCGCTCGACCGGCCGCTCGACGACGGCGACCGCGTCGAAGTCTTTCCCGAACGCGCACGGCCCGCGGCCGACGGGGCAACCGGACTATCAGCGGCGTCATGGCGTTTCGTCGCCGACGCGCATCTCGGCGGCCTCGCGCAACTGCTGCGCCTCGCCGGCTTCGACACCTGCTACGACAACCACTACCGCGACGACGAACTCGCGGCGCTGGCCGAGCGGGAGCAGCGGATCGTGCTGACGCGCGACCGCGAGCTGCTCAAGCGGCGCGCGGTCGTGCGCGGCTGCTACCTGCATGCGCTGCAGCCGGCCGACCAGTTGCGCGAACTGTTCGAGCGGCTCGATCTCGCGCCGCACATGCGGCCGTTCCGGCTGTGCCTGCGCTGCAACGCGCCGCTGCATCCGCTCGACGCGGCGGCCGCCGCGCCGCGCGTGCCGGCCGGCGTCCGGCTGCGCCACCGGCGCTTCGCCGCATGCGACGTGTGCCGGCGCGTGTTCTGGGAAGGTTCGCACTGGCGGCGCATGCGCGCGGTGGTCGACGCGATGCGCACGCCATCGCCCGTCCGGCGCGACGAAGCGGGCGGACCCGACGAATCCGGCGCCTGAAAAAACAAAACCCCGCATGCCGGAGCATGCGGGGTTGGCCGACCGATGGCCGGCAACGCCGGCCGTGGCGGCGAGCCGCTTAGTTCTGCGTGCCTGCGTCGTTGGTGCCGGCGGCCGATGCGGCTGCAGCCTTCGCCTGGCCCTTCTTCGAACCGTGGTGCTTCAGCTGGTGCTTCGGCTTGCTGTGATCCTTCTTGGCCGGTGCCGAAGCGGCGGCCGGCGTGTCGGCTGCCGGCGCGGACGCCTGTGCGAATGCCGAAACCGATGCGAGAGCGAATGCTGCGGCGATGATCGAAGCGAGCGTCTTCTTCATTGTTCTTCCTTTAGCGGAGAAAAAATCAAACGTACCGGTAATTAGAGATGCGAGGCATTCGCATCGGAGCCCCAGGCCGCGCGGCCGGCTTTCGCCGTTCCGTCGCGACAAAACCTGACGCACTGGTTCCATAACGCACCGCCTTCGCGGCAAGTTGACACGTTGCTTGCATCCTCGGGTTTCCCCGGGGGCGGACGCGTCAGCCGGCGCCGGCGGGCCGGACGTGCCGCCGCCACACGATGCCGCAAACCGGCTCGCGCGGCGCCGGGGCGACGCTTATACTGGCGTCCATCCGTCCCTTTCCCGGAAACCGGATCGCGGCCGGTCACACGACCGCCGCCGTCTCGAGGCGCTCAAATTGCCCGACCACAATCTGGACAAACTGAAAATCGACCGGCGTCCGATCGCCCCGGTGCCGCGTCGGCGCCGGTGGGCCCGCTACGCGGTCGCCGCCGCGCTGATCGTCATCGCGATCGGCGCCGGCCTCGCCCTCACCGGCCGGCCGACCGTCGACACCACCTCCGTCACGTCCGCCTACCCGTACCAGAACGACACGCAGCTCAATGCGACCGGCTACGTCGTGCCGCAGCGCAAGGCCGCGGTCGCATCGAAGGGCCAGGGGCGCGTCGAATGGCTCGGCGTGCTCGAAGGCACGCGCGTGAAGCAGAACGAGATCATCGCGCGCCTCGAAAGCAACGACGTGCAGGCGTCGCTTGCGCAGGCGCGCGCGCAGGTGCAGGTCTCCCGCGCGAACCTCGGCGTCGCGCAGGCCGAACTGAAGGACGCCGAGATCGCATTGCGCCGCACGTCCGCGCTCGCGCCGAAGGGCGCGGTGCCGGCCGCGCAGCTCGATATCGACACGGCGCGCGTGAACAAGGCGCGCGCGACTTTCAATAGCGACCAGGCCGCGATCGTGTCGGCCGAAGCGAACGCGCAGGCCGCGCAGGTCGCGGTCGACCAGACGGTGATCCGCGCGCCGTTCGACGGCATCGTGCTCGCCAAGCATGCGAACGTCGGCGACAACATCACGCCGTTCTCGTCCGCGTCGGACAGCAAGGGCGCGGTCGTGACGATCGCCGACATGGAGACGCTCGAGGTCGAGGCCGACGTCGCCGAATCGAACATCGCGAAGATCCGCGCGGAGCAGCCGTGCGAGATCCAGCTCGACGCGCTGCCCGACCTGCGCTTCGCGGGCCGCGTGTCGCGCATCGTGCCGACCGTCGACCGCTCGAAGGCCACCGTGCTCGTGAAGGTGCGCTTCGTCGACCGCGACGAGCGCGTGCTGCCCGACATGAGCGCGAAGATCGCATTCCTGTCGAAACCCGCGTCGGCGCAGGACCGGCAGCCGGTGACCGCCGTGCAGGCGAGCGCGGTGGTCGAACGCGACGGCCGGCCGGTCGTGTTCGTCGTGAAGGACGACGCCGTGCATGCTGTGGCCGTGACGAAGGGCGCGCGAATCGGCGAGCTCGTCGCGGTGCGCGGCGTGAAGCCCGGCGACACGGTCGTGCTCGCGCCGGGCGCGAAGCTGAAGGACGGCGCGAACGTGACCGTCGCGAAGAAGTAGCGCGCGTGAACGCCGCCCCGCCGCCCCTCGTCGAGCTCAGCCACGTCGCGAAGTCGTATCGGCGCGGCAACCAGATCGTGCCCGTGCTGACCGACATCTCGCTCGACATCGGCGAAGGCGACTTCGTCGCGCTGATGGGGCCGTCGGGTTCCGGCAAGAGCACGCTGCTGAACCTCGTGGCCGGCATCGACCGGCCCGACAGCGGCGAGCTGCGGGTCGGCGGCCTCGACATCTCGCAACTCGCCGAGGCGCAACTGGCCGAATGGCGCGCGGCGAACGTCGGCTTCATCTTCCAGTTCTACAACCTGATGCCGGTGCTGACCGCGTTCGAGAACGTCGAGCTGCCGCTGATGCTCACGCCCCTGTCGCGCCGCGAGCGGCGCGAACGCGTCGAGCTCGTGCTCGACATGGTGAATCTCGGCGACCGCACGAGCCATTACCCGTCCGAGCTGTCGGGCGGCCAGCAGCAGCGCGTCGCGATCGCGCGTGCGCTGATCACCGATCCGGTGCTGATCGTCGCCGACGAGCCGACGGGTGACCTCGACCGCGCGTCGGCCACCGACGTGCTCGCGATGCTGCAGCGGATGAACGCCGAGCTCGGCAAGACGATCATCATGGTGACGCACGACGCGCACGCGGCTGGCGCCGCGCGCGCGCTCGTCCATCTGGAAAAAGGAGAGCTGATCGATGGGCACGCCGGCTGACCGGCGACGGGAGCGCGCGCGATGTTCGTGCTGAAGCTGATCGCGCGCAATGCGCTGCGGCACCGGCTGCGCACGCTCTTGACCGTGCTCGGGCTCACGATCGCCGTGCTCGCGTTCGGGCTGCTGCACACCGTTGTCGACGCGTGGTACGCGGGCGCGGCGGCCGCGTCCAGCGGCCGGCTCGTCACGCGCAACGCGATCTCGCTGGTGTTTCCGCTGCCGGTCAGCTACGAGAACCGCATCCGCGGCGTGGACGGCGTGACGGCCGTGGTGCGCTCGAACTGGTTCGGCGGCATCTATCGCGACCCGAAGAACTTCTTCGCGAGCTTCGCGGTGTCGGACAACTATCTCGACCTGTATCCGGAATTCATCCTGCCGGCGCAGCAGCGCGCCGACTACGCCCGCGACCGCCGCGGCTGCCTCGTCGGCCGCCAGCTCGCGACGCAGTTCGGCTTCAAGGTCGGCGACGTGATCCCGCTGAAGGGCACGATCTATCCGGGCACGTGGGATTTCGTCGTGCGGGGCATTCTCGACGGTCGCGACGATTCGACGATCACGCGCCAGCTGGTGTTCCACTGGGACTACCTGAACGAGACGGTGCGCAAGCGCACGCCGAAGCAGGCCGACCAGGTCGGCGTGTTCGTGCTCGGCGTCGCGCACCCCGACGACGGCGCGTCGATCGCGCGCAACGTCGACGCGGTGTTCAAGAACTCGCTCGCCGAGACGCTGACCGAGACCGAGCAGGCGTTCCAGCTCGGCTTCGTCGCAATGTCGAACCAGATCATCGCGGCGATCCGCCTGGTGTCGTACGTGGTGATCCTGATCATCATGGCCGTGATGGCCAACGCGATGGCGATGAGCGCCCGCGAGCGCACGGCCGAATACGCGACGCTGAAGGCGCTCGGCTTCGGCCCCGGGTTCCTCGCGCTGATCGTGTTCGGCGAATCGGTCGTGATCGCGGTGGCCGGCGGCGGGCTCGGGATTCTCGCGACGCCGCCCGCCGCGAGCCTGTTCAAGCAGGCGGCCGGCGGGATCTTCCCGGTATTCAAGGTGTCGACCGAGACGGTCATGCTGCAGGCCGCGTGTTCGGTCGCGGTCGGCTTCGCGGCGGCAATCGTGCCGGCGTGGCAAGCGGCGCGCGTGCGCGTCGTTGAAGGCCTGCGGGCGATCGGGTAGCGACGCGCATGGCCATCCCGCTCACCTACATCGCGCGCAACCTGTGGACCCGGCGCCTGACCACCGCGCTCACCGCCGGCGGGATGGCGCTCGTGATCTTCGTGTTCGCGACGGTGCAGATGCTCGATGCCGGCCTCACGAAAACGCTCGTGTCGACCGGCGAACCCGACAACGCGGTGGTGATCCGCAAGGGCGCCGAGACCGAGATCCAGAGCTCGATCGACCATCAGCAGGCGAATGCGCTGGAGATGCACCCGGCCGTCGCGCTCGGCCCCGACGGCCGGCCGCTCGTGTCGAAGGAAGCCGTCGTGCTGATCTCGCTCGTGAAGACGTCGACCGGCAAGCCGTCGAACGTCGTGATCCGCGGCGTGTCGCCGGCCGGCCTCGCGCTGCGGCCGCACGTGAAGCTCGTGGCCGGCCGCCCGTTCGCGCCCGGCTCGTCGGAGATCGTCGTCGGCAGCGCGATCGCGAAAGGCTTCAGCGGCACACAGCTCGGCGACCGCCTGCATTTCGCGCAGCGCGACTGGACCATCGTCGGCATCTTCGATGCGGGCGGCAGCGGCTTCGATTCGGAGATCTGGGGCGACGTCGACCAACTGATGCAGTCGTTCCGGCGCACCAGCTATTCGTCGATGGTGCTGCGCATCCCGAGCGCCGACGGCTTCGCGCGCTTCAAGGCCGACATCGACGTCGACCCGCGGCTGACCGACGAGGCGAAGCGCGAGCAGACCTTCTACGGCGACCAGTCGAAGGCGCTGTCGACCTTCATCAACATCCTCGGCATCACGCTGTCGACGATCTTCTCGATCGCCGCGATGATCGGCGCGATGATCACGATGTACGCGTCGGTCGCGAACCGCGTGGCCGAGATCGGCACGCTGCGCGCGCTCGGCTTCAAGCGCACCAGCGTGCTCGCCGCGTTCCTGCTGGAGGCGCTGCTGCTCGGCTTCGTCGGCGGCGTCGCGGGGCTCGCGTGCGCGTCGCTGATGCAGTTCGCGTCGTTCTCGACGACCAACTTCCAGACCTTCTCGGACCTGTCGTTCCGCTTCGTGCTGACGCCCGCGATCGTCGTGAAGACGCTGCTGTTCTCGCTCGTGATGGGGCTCGTCGGCGGCTTCCTGCCGGCGATGCGCGCCGCGCGGCTGAAGATCGTCGACGCGCTGCGCGCGCAGTGACGCGCGCCGCCGCTCACGCTCGACGTTCGCGCGGCACCCATGCGCCGTGGAACCCGGCCGGCACGCGGCGCGGCAGATGCACGGTCGCGACCGGCCCCGCGTCGATCGCGCGCGCATCGAGGATCACAACGTCGCTCGTATCCGTCGCCGCGCGGTAGACCATCACCAGCAGCCAGCCGTCGTCCTCGTCGGCGCCGCCCGGGCGCGGCACGAACACCGGCTCGCCGTTCTGGTCGCCGGCCGGCACCGCGTAGTACATCGTCGTGCCGCGCGCGTGGTCGAAGCGCATCACGCCGCGCATTTCCGCGTTGTTCGGCTGCTCGACCGCATACAGGTAGCGGTAGCGGCGCCCGGTGCGGCTTTCGTTGATGCGCGGCAGCTCGATGCCGCCGTCGGCGAGCGGCCCTTCGTCGATCAGCCCGTTCGCCGTATCGATCACGTAGCGCCACAGCTCGCCGACCGGGTTGTCGGCGAAGCGGCCCGTGCGCGCGTCGAGCCGCAGGAACGACGGATAGCGCACCGCGTCGAGCACGAGGCACGACGCGTCGCAGTCGTACGCGTTCACGACGTGCTGGATGAAGCACGGCTCGACGCCGAACCAGCGCACGTCGCCGCCGTGGCGCGGCAGCACGCCGATGCGCGCGGGCCGGTCGTCGTGCCAGCGCAGCGGCATCCGGTGGCCCTGCTGCAGCAGCGAGAAGTCGTAGCCGACGTTCAGGTCGAGCAGCAGGCTGCGGGTTTCGGTGATCGCGAGGTCGTGCATCATCGACGGCGCGCCCAGCTCGATCTCGAGATCGACGCGCGGCACGCCCTGCGCATCCACGACGCCGTAGCGCAGCCACGGTGCGCGCCAGTCCGCGCGGAACAGGATCAGCTCGCCGGTTACCGGGTCGACCTTCGGATGCGCGGTCATCGCGCCGTCGAGGCCCGCGTGCCGCGCCGGCACGCCGAACGAATCGAGCGCGGCGGTGATCGCGAGCGGCGCGCCGCCCTCGGCCAGCGCGAGCAATTCGCCCGCATGCTGCAGCACGTTCACGTTCGGATTGGTGTCGGGCAGATGCGGCGCCTGCCCGGGCGCGTGGACGGCGGCCCAGCGCCGGGTGCGCGCCCAACGGTTCCGGTAGCCGGCCGCGCGGCCGTCGTCGAACGCAATCGCGTGCAGCATCGCGGCCTCCGGCCACCACGACAGCATGTCGTTGCCTTCGAAGCGGCCGCCCGGCGGGTTCGGGCCGTTGCGCAGCAGCGTGCCGTCGAGTTCGCGCGGAATGGCGCCCGTCACGCGCAGCTCGACGATGTCGACTTCGTCGGCGACCGGCGCGAGCGCGCCGCGGTTGAGGTCGAATACGGTCATCGCGTCGGCACTCCGTCAGCAGTCTTCGGCAGACGGCGGCAGATCGCCGCGCGCCAGGGCCAGCGCATGGTCGCGCACGTCGTCGGGCCAGCCGGCGATCAGCTCGGCCAGCCGTGCCGGGTCGTTCGCATACAGCGCCCGCGCGGCTTCCTCGAAACCGGGCAGGTCGCCCGCCATCGCCGACATGAAGTGGTACGCGCGCGCCTGCGCGTCGCGCTGCCGGTCGGCCGCCGCGTGCGTGCGCCGCGCGTCCTCGACGAGCTTGCGCAGCGCCACCGACGCGCCGCCCGGCTGCGCGCCGAGCCATTCCCAATGACGCGGCAGCAGCGTGACCTCGCGCGACACGACGCCGAGCTTCGGCCTGCCGCGGCCGCGTTGTTCGCCCGCGCCCGCGCCGGCCGGCTCGCCGGCGCCGCCCGACGCATCGTCCGATGGCGCCGCATAGCGCGCGCGGATGTCGTCCGCCGTGCCGCGCAGGTCGAGGTCGATCGAGCGGCCCGTCGCGTCGTCGAAGATCAGGATCGAACCGGGCATCGCGTCGCCGGCCGCCTGCCGGACCGCGAGCGCGACCGTCGCGAGCGGGCCCGATGCGAGCCGCCGGTGGCCGTCGAAGGCCGTGTACGAAGGAAGGAGTGTGGAAGAGGTCATCGTGGTCGCCCGCAGGCTGGAATCGGAATGACGCTATTTTTATCCGGGTATTAATTGGATGTCAATATTATCCGGGTAAAAATTGTCGCCAGCATGTTCCGTCCTGTGGAGCGACCGGCTTGCCGATCACACCGCCCGCGCCGACGCCAGGATGCCGCGCGCGCTGGCCAGCGCGTCGTCGAGCGACACATGCCCTTCGAACGCGGAAGACGCCGGCGGCGGCAGGTTCTCCTCGATCGCGTGCGCGAACTGCACACCGGCATCGTCGGCAAGCCGCGCGCGCAGCGCGGCGACGCACGGGAACGCATCGCGCTCGAACACCGCGTGATAGTCGGCCCAGCGCGCGATTCCCGTGAAGTACGCGTCGGCCAGCGTGCGCCGTGCGCCCAGCAGCCACGGGCCTTCGCCGCGCTCGAGCAGCGCTTCGAGCTGTCGGTGCGCCTTCAGCACCTTGCCGCGGCCGTACGCCTGCAACGCCGCTTTCTCCGCGCCTTCGGTGTCGTGTTCGTACACGTACCACAGCGCGCCGAACGCGTTGAAGAACGTCGTGTTCAGCCACGCCAGCATCCGGTTCAGCCGGTCGAAATCCGCGCTGCCCTGCCGAAACGCGAGGCCGCTGTCGAGCGCCTGCGCGCCGATATGGCCGAGGATCGCGATGCTTTCGGTCAGCACGTCGCCGTTCGCGGTGACGAACGCCGGCGTCTCAGCGACCGGGTTCAGCGCGAGGAACGCGTCGCTCGTCACGGCGCCCGGCATCGTGATGCGCGACAGCCGGTACGGGCGGCCGGTCCATTCGAGCGCGACGATCGAGCCGAACGAGCAGCCGGCGGGAATACCGTAGAGAAGGATCGGGGACATCGGGAAATTCCACAGAAGTTGAACGAGCAGTCATGCTCCCATGGCGAACGATGGCGCAGTAGCCGCTAAAATCGAAACCCGTCGTTTCTCCATGTGGACGCTGGAAATGAATCTGAACGATCTCTACCTGTTCGTGCAGGCGGTGGAGGCCGGCAGCATGTCGGCGGCCGCGCGCCGGCTCGATCTGCCGAAATCGACGGTCAGCAAGCGCGTGGCCGAGCTGGAACGCACGCTCGGCGCGCGGCTCGTGCATCGCACGTCGCGCAGCTTCCGGCTCACGCCGGTCGGCGCCGAATTCTTCGAGCATGCGCGCGCCGCCGTGATCGAGGCCGACAGCGCGCGCGACGCGGTGCTGCGGCAGGCCGCCGAGCCGGCCGGCGTCGTGCGGATCACGAGCTCGGTGCCGGTCGCGCAGCACATCCTCGCGCCGTGCCTGCCGGCGCTGGCGATCGCGCATCCGAAGCTGCTGCTGCAGATTCATGCGAGCGACCACCTCGTCGACATCGCGCAGGAAGGCTTCGACATCGCGGTACGCAGCCATTTCGCGCCGCTGCCCGATTCCGCGATCGTGCAACGGCCGCTCGCGGCGTCGCCGATCGTCGTCGTGGCCGCGCCGGCCTATCTCGCGCGGGCCGGCACGCCCGACACGCCGGCCGATCTCGCACAGCACGACGGGCTCCACCCGGGCCCGCAGCCGTGGCGGCTGCAGCGCGGCGGCGATGCCGTCGACGTGACGCCTCGCCTGCGGCTGCAGGCCGACGAATCGACGCTGCTGCTCCAGGCCGCGACGGCCGGCCTCGGCCTCGCGTGCCTGCCCGACTGGATCGCCGGCGCCGCGCTCGCGTCCGGCGCGCTCGTGCGCGTGCTGCCCGGCTGGTGCGCCGGCACCGTCACGACGACGCTGCTGATGCCGCATCGACGCGGCCAGCTGCCCGGCGTGCGCGCCGCCGTCGAGTTTCTCGCGCAGCACGTGGCGCGCCATCACGGCAGCGGCAGCACGATCGAGCCGCACGCGTGACCGTATCTCGCCCGATCGATTCAAATGCTGAATCGATCAAGTCAGCAATTGGCATGAAAGCGCAAATTTCGACATGACAGAATGGCCCGGACGCCCCGCCTGCCTCGGCGTCCGGTGCCCGGCCTCCCGCCGGCGGCATCAACACACACAACGCGCGCACCGACGCGCCTGCCGCACGACGGCGCCTTCCGCCCCTCGGAGGAGACAAGTCATGAATCCGCTTCACGCGCTGCCGGCGTCCGCGTCGGCAACGGCCCGGCGCACCCGCGTGCGCTGGCTGGTGCTGGCCGTCCTGTTCGCGGTCACGACGATCAACTACGCGGATCGCGCGGCGATCGCGATCGCCGGCCCGAGCCTCGCCCGCGCGCTGCACCTGAGCCACGTGCAGATGGGCTTCATCTTCTCCGCGTTCGGCTGGTCGTACGTGATCGCGCAATTGCCGGGCGGCTGGCTGCTCGACCGCTTCGGGTCGCGCATCGTCTACGCATTCAGCATCTTCTTCTGGTCGTTGTTCACGCTGCTGCAAGGCGGGATCGGCTTCTTCGGCGGCGCGGCCGCGTTCGCGCTGCTGTTCGGGCTGCGCTTCCTGGTCGGCGCGGCCGAGGCGCCGTCGTTCCCGGCCAACAGCCGGATCGTGTCCGCATGGTTCCCGGCGCCCGAGCGCGGCACCGCATCGGCGATCTTCAACGCCGCACAGTACGCGGCGACCGTCGTGTTCGCGCCGCTGATGGGCTGGCTCGTGCACGCGTTCGGCTGGCAGTCGGTGTTCGCGGTGATGGGCGTGCTCGGCTTCGCGTTCGTGCTGGTGTGGAACCGCACGATGTACGACCCCAAGGACCACCCGACCATCAACCGCGCGGAACTCGACTACCTCGCCGAAGGCGGTGCGCTCGTCAACATCGACCAGTCGACCGGTGGACGCGACGGCGGCCCGTCGCTGCGTCACGTGAAGGCGCTGCTGAGAAACCGGATGCTGGTCGGCGTGTACGTCGCGCAGTACTGCATCAACGCGCTCACCTACTTCTTCATCACGTGGTTCCCCGTCTATCTGGTGCAGGCGCGCGGGATGTCGATCCTCAACGCGGGACTCGTCGCGTCGATCCCGGCCGTGTGCGGCTTCCTCGGCGGGATTCTCGGCGGCGTCGTGTCCGATGCGCTGCTCAGGCAGGGCCGGTCGCTGTCGGTCGCGCGCAAGGTGCCGATCGTGATCGGCATGCTGCTGTCGATGTCGATGATCGTCTGCAACTACACCGATTCGCACGTGATCGTCGTGGTGTTCATGGCGCTGTCGTTCTTCGGCAAGGGGCTCGGCGCGCTCGGCTGGGCCGTCAACGCCGACACCGCGCCGCGCCAGATCGCCGGCCTGAGCGGCGCGCTGCTCAACACGTGCGGCAACCTGTCCAGCATCACGACGCCGATCGCGATCGGCTATATCGTCGATCGCAGCGGCTCGTTCAACGGCGCGCTCGTCTATGTCGTCGCGCACGCGCTCGTCGCCGTGATCTGCTACCTGTTCGTCGTCGGCGAAATTCGCCGCGTCGAGCTTCAATGAACGGCGCGGGCCGCGCCGGCGCACCCCGCGGCCCGCACGCCACCGGAACCAGGAGCGAACCGATGTCCGAACCCAGCCGTGCCGGCACCCCGCGCGTCACGCGGATGCAGGTGATTCCCGTCGCCGGCCGCGACAGCATGCTGCTCAACCTGTGCGGCGCGCACGCGCCGTATTTCACGCGCAATCTCGTGATCCTCGACGACAGCAGCGGGCATACGGGCGTCGGCGAAGTGCCGGGCGGCGAAGGCATCCGCCACGCGCTCGAGCGCATGACGGATCTCGTCGTCGGCCAGTCGATCGGGCGCTACCAGGCGACGCTCAACGCGGTGCGCGCGGCGCTGTCCGGCGCGGGCGCCGGCGCCGGCCGCACGATCCGCCACGAAGTGACGTCGGCCGGCGAGGCGGCGGTGCTGCGCCAGCCGCACGAGATCAACCTGCGGCTCGACAACGTGATCACCGCGATCGAAGCCGCGCTGCTCGACCTGCTCGGCCAGCACCTCGACGTGCCGGTCGCGGCACTGCTCGGCGAAGGCCAGCAGCGCGACGCGGTGCCGATGCTCGCGTATTTGTTCTACATCGGCGACCGGCGCCGCACCGATCTGCCGTATCGCGACGAGGCGCAGGCGCGCGCCCCGTGGTTCCGGCTGCGCAACGAGGCGGCGCTCACGCCGGCCGCGATCGCGCGGCAGGCCGAAGCCGCGGTCGAGCGCTACGGTTTCACCGATTTCAAGCTGAAGGGCGGCGTGATGGCCGGCGCCGACGAGATGGAAGCGATCGCGGCGATCAAGACGCGCTTTCCCGACGCGCGCGCGACGCTCGACCCGAACGGCGCATGGTCGCTCGACGAGGCCGTCGCGCTGTGCCGCGGGCAAGGCCACCTGCTCGCGTATGCGGAAGATCCGTGCGGGCCGGAAGCCGGCTATTCGGGCCGCGAGGTGATGGCCGAATTCCGCCGCGCGACGGGCATCCCGACCGCGACCAACATGATCGCGACCGACTGGCGGCAGATGGATCACGCGGTGCGGCTGCAGGCGGTCGACATCCCGCTCGCCGATCCGCATTTCTGGACGATGCAGGGCTCGGTGCGGCTCGCGCAGCTGTGCCGCGACTGGGGACTCACGTGGGGCTCGCACTCGAACAACCACTTCGACGTGTCGCTCGCGATGTTCACGCATGCGGCGGCGGCCGCGCCCGGCACGATCACCGCGATCGACACGCACTGGATCTGGCAGGAAGGCGACGCGCGGCTCACGCGCGAACCGCTCGCGATCGTCGGCGGCAAGGTGGCCGTGCCGGAACGGCCGGGGCTCGGCATCGAGCTGGACATGGCGCAGGTCGAGGCCGCGCATGCGCTGTACAACGCGGTGGGTGGTACGGCGCGCGACGATGCGGTCGCGATGCGTTATCTGGTGCCGGGGTGGACGTATGATCCGAAGCGGCCGAGTTTGGGGCGGGTTTAGGGCAGAGTGGCGGGACGGTGGCGGTTGCCAAACGCAGGAAACGGTCGCATCCTGCCGGCTGCCTTGATCGGCCCGCGTGGCGGACGGTCGGGCGCCCCCCCGTCCATCCGCAACAGAACGCCATCCATGACGCGATCCGATCCAACACCGCGGCAGACCATCGTCTTCGTGCTGTATTCGGTGCTGTGCCTGCCCGCGAGCATGACCGTTGCCGGTCTTGTCGCGACACAGATCACGCGGAACGTATCGAATTTCGAAGGCGGCGCGGGTTATGCGGCGCTTTGGTGGATCATCATTCTGACTTGCGCGTTCTATGGGCTGTCGATCGCCGTCTGTGCGCTGCTGCGGAAAAGAACCGCGGTGCTCGCGGTCATGACGGCGGGGTTCGCCGTGTTGGCGGTGCCGACGTTCAGGGTGATCTACGAATTGGCGACCTAGCCGCGTCGGCCAAGGTCCCGCGGAAAAACAAAAAGGCCCGATCTTGCGATCAGGCCTTTCGAATTCCGTTGGTGGAGCGGAGGAGGATCGAACTCCCGACCTTCGCATTGCGAACGCGACGCTCTCCCAGCTGAGCTACCGCCCCATCAGTCAACTATCATACACACGCATTTCTGCGCTTGGCAATAGGGGGTTGAATCGCCCCTGAAACCTTACTTCGACGGCGCGCCGGCCAGCACCCATTCGACCACCGACCGGACGTCGGCGTCGCTCATGCGCGGATGCGCCGGCATCGGAATCGCGCCCCACACGCCCGAGCCGCCGTCCTTCACTTTCTTCGACAGCTTCGCGACGGCCTGCGGATCGGACTTGTAGCGCGCGGCGATATCCTTGAACGACGGCCCGACGAGCTTGCGGTCGACCGCGTGGCAGCCCATGCACGCGTTGCTGCGCGCGACTTTCAGGCCGTCGCCGACGTCCGCGTGCGCGGCGCCCAGCGTGCCGGCCACGAGCGCCGCGGCCGCGGCGCCCTGCACCATCCATCGTTTCATCTGCATGCCCGTCATTGCGCCTTCGCCTTCGGATTGCCCGGATGCACGTTCGACGAATTCGAGATCGGCGCGGGCGGCTGCAGCGGCGCGGACTGCACCGATGCGTCGGGCACCGCGCCGACCGTCGCGCTGTCCGCCGGTGCGGCAACCGCCTGCGCGGCGGATGCGCCGCTCGCGGGCGACGCGTCCTGCAGCGCCTGCGCGTCCTGCGGCTTCACGTACTGGAACACCTTCACGACCTTCTCGACGCCCGGCACCTGGCTCGCGGCTTCCGCGCCGCGATTGCCTTCGTCCACCGTCACGAGGCCCATCAGGTAAAGATTGCCGCGCTCGCTGACGACCTTGTAGTAGTTCGCCGAGATGCCCTTCGTCGCGATCAGCTCCGACTTCACGCGCCCTTCGAGGTACGAGTCGTTCGCGCGCGACGACAGCGACGACGCCGGCTCGACCGACAGCTCGTTGACGATGCCGTTCACGTTGTTGATGCCGCGCACGAGTTCCTCGGCGCGCTGCTTCGACGCATCGTTCGGCACTTCGCCCGTCAGCAGCACGCGGCGGTTGAACACCGTCACGTTCACGTGCGACTGGTCCGGCAGCCCGTTGTTGATCTGCGTGAGCGACTTGACCTGGATTTCGCGATCCTCCGTCTGCGCGCCGAGCGTACGGCGATCGGTCGCGATCAGCGCGCCGCCGCCGGCCGCGGCACCCACGACCCCGAGCACACAACCCTGCAGCGACACGGCGAGGCCCGCCGTCAGCGCGGCGAGCAGCGTGGTCCTGACGAGCGTCTGTTTGACGCGGCTTTGATTCATCGACGGCTCTCCTTCGTTCAATCCTCACCCAGCAGCATCGCGTCGATGCCGTCGCACAGGCTGTGGATGGTCAGCAGATGGACTTCGTGGATGCGCGCCGCGCGAACGGCGGGCACGCTGATTGGAATATCGGTGTCGGACAGCGCGGCCGCGACCGTGTGGTCGTTGCCGCCCGTCAATGCGACGACGGTCATCTCGCGCTCGTGCGCCTCGTCGATCGCCGCGAGCACGCGCGGCGATGCGCCGCCTGCGTCGAGCACCAGCAGGATGTCGCCCGTCTGGCCCAGCACGCGCACCTGCTGCGCGAACAACTGCTCGGCCGCCGCCGCGCCCGCGAGGCCGGCCTGCGACGCGTCGGTGGCCAGCGCGATCGCGGGCAGGCCCGGACGTTCGCGCTCGAAACCGCCGACGAGCGACGCGGCGAGGTACTGCGCAGCGGCGGCCGACGGGCCGTCACCGCACGCGACGATCTTGTTGCCGTTCGCCAGCGCGGCGAACATCGCATCGACCGCGGCTGCGATCGGCAGCGACAGCGCGTCGGCCGCTTCGGCGTGAAGCGCGGCGCTGTCGCGGAATTGTTGCTGAATACGTTCGACTGACATCGATTCCTGGTGAACTGGGCGCGTGGCACAACGTGGCACAACTCGCGCGACATCGTGGGTGCGGCGAGTTTACCGTACTCCGGCGCCCTCTCCGGGGGTCCGGCAAGAACTCTTTACATCTCGTCACAGCTCGCGGCTACGCATCGTCGGTACGAAATGCGTCGCGCAGCCACGCAAGCCGGCCGGCCTCGAACGCGACGACGTCGAAACGGCACGCGGCGCCCGCACCGTGCCGCGACCAGAACTGCAACGCGGCCGCGACCAGACGCCGCCGCTTGCGCCAGCCGACGCTCGCGGTCGCACCGCCGTGCCGGGTACTGCGCCGCGCGCGCACTTCGACGAACACGAGCATGCCGTCGGGCTCGCGCATCACGAGATCGAGCTCGCCGCCGCGCATCGTCACGTTCGCGGCGACGAATCCGAGGCCATGACGCTCGAGAAACTGCCGCGCGCGCTGCTCGAACGCCGCGCCGACCGGTTTGGATCGCGCCGCGCCGGAAAAGTTGTCGCCCGAAGGCGGCCGACCGCGCGCGCCCTCCGGCCGGGCCGGCGGCGCGTGGCACAATGCCGTCCTTGTTCCGTTCGTGCCGCGACCGCGTGCATTGCCTGCCATGACTGCCCTCCTCGAACTCGCGCATACGCAGCACTACCCGGACGCCACGCTCTACGTGGTCGCCACACCGATCGGCAATACGGCCGACATCACGCTGCGCGCGCTGCACGTGCTCGGCCTCGCCGACCGCATCGCCGCCGAAGACACCCGCAACACGGGGCAGCTGCTCGCCCGCTACGGGATCTCGAAACCGCTCGTCGCCGTGCACGAGCACAACGAACGCGAAGCCGCGCAGCGCGTGATCGAACTGCTGCGTGGCGGCGAACGCGTGGCCTACGTGTCGGACGCCGGCACGCCCGGCATCTCGGACCCCGGCGCGCGCCTCGTCGACGCCGTGCGCGCGGCCGGCTTCACGGTGGTTCCGCTGCCTGGCGCGAGCGCGGCCGTGACCGCGCTGAGCGTGGCCGGTGACTGGGCCGGCGCGTTCACGTTCGCGGGCTTCCTGCCGCCGAAGGCGAAACAGCGCGCGACCGCGCTGCAGGCGCTGGTGTCGCACCCGTACGCGCTGGTGTTCTACGAAGCGCCGCACCGGATCGCCGAAACCGTCGCCGCGCTCGCCGAAGCGTTCGGCCCCGCGCGCCGGCTGCTGATCGCGCGCGAGCTCACCAAGCTACACGAGCAGTTGTTCCAGGGCACCCTGGCCGAAGGACAGAGCTGGCTCGCCGGCGATGCGAACCGGCAGCGCGGCGAGTTCGTGCTGGTGGTCGAAGGCGCGCCGGCGGCCAGCGGCGAAGCCGACGACACCGCGCACGACGCGCTGCTCAGGCTGCTGCTGGAAGAGGTGCCGGTGAAGAGCGCGGCGAAGCTCGCGGCCGCGCTGACGGGCGCATCGCGCAACACGCTGTATGCGCGTGCGCTCGTGCTGAAGGAAGGCAAGGAGGACTGACGCGCGACGCCGCCGCGCGG
>NZ_BBSK01000057.1:0-7942 GCF_001319805.1 Burkholderia sp. E168m22 | reverse complement strand
AAAGGGCTGCCGGAAGGCAGCCCTTTGCGCATGAGCGGACGATCCGCCGGATTATTTCGCCGGTTATTTCGCCGAGATCGACGCGAGCATTTCGTCGCGGGCCTCGCGCGCTTCCTGCGGCGACAGTCCTTCGATCTTCACGCGGCCCGTGCCGGCGTGCACGAGGCCGATCACCTTGGCCGCCGCATACGACAGGTCGAGTACGCGGCCACGCTTGAACGGCCCGCGATCGTTGACCTTCACGACGACCCACTTGCCGGTCGAGGCGTTCGTCACCTTGATGTACGACGACAGCGGCAGCGTGCGGTGCGCGGCGGTGAACGCGTTCATGTTGAAGCGTTCGCCGTTCGCGGTGCGGCGGCCGTGGAAATCCCGCCCGTACCACGATGCGCGGCCGCTCTGGCGGAACTCGGACACATCCTTGCCGTCGATCGGCTCGGCGTCCGCCAGCGACGACTTCTTCGCGTCCTTGCTGTCGGCGGCCGGCATCGATGCCAGCGCGGAATCGAAACTGAGCGGCTGCTTGTCGTCGTCCGCCTTCGCTGCGGCGGCCGTCTTGTCGACGGCCTTCTTCTGGTTCACGCTGCCGGTGGTCTGGCTGGATGGCACCGCACAGCCCGTCAGCGCAAAAAACAATGCAATGGTTCCGAATCGGCTCGGAAAACGTAAATTCATCGACGTGTCGCCTTCTGGTTCGGGCCGCATCGATACAACGCTGCTTCACAACGCAGAGATGCGGCCCGGACGGCAAATGCGTGCACGCCCCGCTCGAATGCGAGCAGGCGGCTAGCATGGGCGCGGCCTTCGTCCTGGCCGCAACCGTCCTGATTAGCTTTCACGTCTGGCGCAACCTGTCCCCAACAGCCTGACCAGACCCCACATGCCGCCATCGAACATGGCTTCACGTTCGCGCGCGTCGATACGACCAACGCACAGGAACGGCGGCACAGGCCTCATCCGGCGGCGCGGCAGCAGGGCCGCAGGCGGGCGCGCAGCACCCGGCCGGACAAGACGTGAGCACCGAATGTTCGGTGCTGGATACACCGCCGGACTCCCCGGCGGCCGATGCTTGACGGTGAATCGAACGCCTCGTTTAACGGGGCCGAAACACCAGCGAATTGCGTGAAATTCACGTGCAATGGAGCGCATTATACATAAATCAAAACCTTGTCTCGAAAAGCACCCCGGGCGCACCATTGATTCTCTCTATGACTGTAACAATCGGCATGCTCCGGGAATGCCCTGATCGGCACGCCGCCGCATGCATCGCACGCCCGGCAGCCCGTACGCGCGACCGGTACAATCGCTCCTTTTAGCCGCCGGTGCACCCATGAAAGTCACGCTCATTCCGGTCACGCCGTTCCAGCAGAACTGCTCGCTGCTCGTCTGCGAGAAGACGGGCCGCGCCGCCGTCGTCGATCCGGGCGGCGATCTCGACCGCATCGAACAGGAAGTCGCGCGGCAGAACGTGCAGGTCGAGAAGGTGCTGCTCACGCACGGGCACATCGACCACTGCGCGGGCGCGAAAACGCTCGCGACGCGCTACGGCGTGCCGATCGAGGGGCCGCAGGAAGAGGAACGCTTCTGGATCGAGAAGCTGCCGATGCAGAGCGAGCGCTTCGGCTTTCCGGCCGCCGACGTCTTCGAGCCCGACCAGTGGCTGAACGACGGCGACACCGTGCGGTTCGGCGACGAGACGCTCGAGGTCTATCACTGCCCGGGCCACACGCCCGGCCACGTCGTGTTCTTCAGCCGCGCACATCGCGTCGCGATCGTCGGCGACGTGCTGTTCGCGGGCTCGATCGGCCGGACCGATTTCCCGCGCGGCAATCACGAGGATCTCGTCCGTTCGATCAAGGAAAAACTGTGGCCGCTCGGCGACGACGTCACGTTCGTGCCCGGCCACGGCCCAGTGTCGACGTTCGGCGACGAGCGCCGCACGAACCCGTTCGTGTCCGACAAGGTATTCGGATGAACCAGACCGCCATCCCGGAAATTTACGTCAGCACCGACGTCGAGGCCGACGGCCCGATTCCCGGCCCGCACTCGATGCTGAGCTTCGCGTCGGCCGCCTATACCGAGGACAAGCAGCTGATCGCGACGTTCTCGGTGAACCTCGAGACGCTGCCCGGCGCACACGCGCACCCGGTGCAGGAAGCCTGGTGGAAGACCGAGCCGGAAGCCTGGGCCGCCTGCCGGCGCGACCTGCAGGCGCCCGAGGCGGCACTGGTCGCCTACGTCGAATGGGTCGAGGCGCTGCCCGGCAAGCCGGTGTTCGTCGCGATGCCGGCCGGCTTCGATTTCACGTTCATGTTCTGGTACATGATGCGTTTCGCGGGGCGCTGCCCGTTCTCGTGGTCGGCGCTCGACATCAAGACGCTCGCGTTCGCGATGACCGGCCTGCCGTACCGCAAGGCGATCAAGCCGCGCTTTCCGAAGCACTGGTTCGACGACCATCCGCACACGCACGTCGCGCTCGACGACGCGATCGAGCAAGGCGCGCTGTTCTGCAACATGCTCGCCGACCTGCGCCGGCAGCAAGCCGCGCTCGCGGGCCTCGCCGTGTCGGATACCGATCGGTCGGAAAGCGCGGGGGCGGGACAAAATCCCACGGATCCGCGAGCAAATTAGCGAATCTCGCTCAACGGCGCGTCGCCAGATTGCCTTTCCTTTCCCGGCCCTCTAACATTCAGCGTGTTGTAGCTGCCGCATGGAGGCGCAGGTGACGCTCGATTCCTTTTCGCAAAAAATCCTTCGCCTGTTGCAGCTCGACGCGCGCCGTTCCGTTCAGGAAATCTCCGACCAGGTCGGGCTGTCGAGCACGCCGTGCTGGCGCCGCATCAAGGACATGGAACAGTCGGGCGTGATCCAGCGCTACACGGCGCTGCTCGATCGCGAGAAGCTCGGCCTGCACGTCTGCGCGCTCGCGCACGTGCATCTGACGCGCCACAACGAAGGCGGCGTCGAGCAGTTCGAGCGCGAGATCGCGACCTGTCCGGAAGTCACCGAGTGCTACAGCACCACCGGCGAAGCCGATTACATCCTCAAGATCGTCGCGCCGGACATCAAGGCCTACGACGTGTTCCTGCACGAACGCATCTTCAAGATCCCGGCCGTGTCGCAGGTGCGCACGAGCGTCGTGCTGCGCGAAATCAAGTTCGACACGCAACTGCCGCTGTAACGCGCGGGCCCGCCCCTGCGGCGGGCCGCGTTCGCGGTTGCCGGCGGCGGTTGCCGGCTGGCGCTGCCGGTCACGTCCGCGCGGGCAACGTGCGCGTGAAGCTGATCCGGCGCGCGCCGAACTCACGCTTCAGCGTATCGATGTCGAGCCGGCCGGCCAGCGCCGCATCGGTGTCGCGCGGATCGCTGTCGAGCGTCACGTCGACCTCGAGCCCCGTACTCAGGTAATGCAGGTTGATCGCCGCCGCGCGCAGCCCGCGCTGCGCGAGCGCGGCCTCGAGCCGCGCCGCGAGCTCGCCGCGCGGCGGCAACGCGAGCGCCGGACGGCGCGCCGCATCGTTCTCCGGGTCGACGTGGATCAACGCATCGAGCACGCGCGGGTCGGACAACACACGCGCCCGCGCGGTCTCGGCGATGTAATGCCCTTCGGAGACGGAGATCTTCGGATCGACGAGGATGTGCGCATCGACGAGCGCGGCATCGCCCATCTTGCGCGTGCGCAGGTCGTGTACGTCGCGCACGCCGGGCGTCGCGGCGAGCAGCGCGCGGATCTCGGCCGTGTCGGCCGTATCGAGCGCGCGGTCGGAGAGGTCCTGCAACGCGTCATAGCCGAACGTCCAGCCCATGCGCGCGACCATGAAGCCGACGATGGCCGCCGCGATCGGGTCGAGCAATCGCACGCCGGCCAGGCTGCCGACGATGCCGATCGCGACGACGAGCGACGACGCGGCATCCGAACGCGCATGCCATGCGTTGGCGACCAGCATCGCCGAGCGCACGCGCCGTGCTTCGCGCAGCATGTAGCGAAACAGCGCTTCCTTCGACACGAGCACCGTCAGCGCAACGATCAGCGCGGAAAAATGCACGGCCGGAATGTTTTCGAGATTAACGAGACGGTCGCCGGCACGCCAGAGCATGCCGATACCGACCGCAATCAGGATCGCGCCGAGAAACAGCGACGCGACCGTCTCGTAGCGGCTATGGCCGTAATTGTGGTCGGCATCCGGCGATGCGCCGCTATGCCGATTCGCAACCAGCACGACAAAATCCGAGATCAAATCGGAAATCGAATGCACGCCGTCGGCAATCAATGCCTGCGAATGCGCAATCACGCCGACGGCAATCTGAAATGTCGCAAGCACGACATTCAGGACAATACTGACGAGCGTGCTCTTGCGCGCAACTGCGTGCTTATCTGCGCTCTGCGCGTCGCCGGAAAACGTGGACATGAAATATGAGATATCGGTGTGCGGTACGCAATTCTATCAAAGCCGCCGCGCAAGCCCTTCCAATACCCAAAAATTTCTCATTTAAATCAATCGCTTATACGAACGTGTCGCATTTTCATTCACACGACATGCTTACATTTTCATGACGATGCCGACGAGCCTGCCGGTGACCGGAAAACAAAAAAGCCGCGCTCCTCGACGGACACGCGGCTCTTTTGAAGAGCAGGTAACCTAAACGAACGTTTAAATCGCGAACTGCTCGCGGTTCTTGCCTGCGATCCAGCGCGGCGGCTTGCCACGACCCGACCACGTCGCGCCCGTTTCCGGATCGCGGTACTTTGCCGCCACGCCTGCGCGCGGACGACCGACCTTGCCGGCCTTCGCGCGGCTGAGACCGAGTTCGGCGAGCGAAAAGCCGTAGTCGGCAATTTTCTGCTTCACGTCATTCAGCACTTCAGCGTATTCACGCGACTTCGCTTCTTCGATTTGCTTCTCCAGCTTCTCCCGCTGGGCCAGCAGGTCCTTGTAAGAAGACATAGTTTCCCTTTCTATCTGACCAATGGCGCCGGTCTGCAGCCAGCTCACCATTCCATGAAATATATGTGCCTCGGATTTTCGAAGGCAGAGATTAGCACAAAAAAGATTTGATAGAAGCGAGATTCACGAAAATCCCGAGACCGATTGTAATTCGCACATGTCATTTTGACCGGACGCGGCCTTTTCTCAAATTTTCACGCTCCTACATAGAGATTAGGACATTAGCGATTGGCTATTAGGTCTATCAACATACGCAATTACCCTGCATTCGAAAAAATCAAAGCTTTCATCGGACGACAGTTTTGCGAAAACCACATGACGCGGTTTGCTAAACGGACAAATCGCTGACCCGCGACGTCACGTCACATCCTTTGCGCTGGCGATCAGCCGCTCGCGCAATGCACCGGTATCGGCCGATGGCGACTCGAACGGCGTGCGCACCCGGCGACCGTCGCATCGCCAGTCGGCGCCATGGCGATCGACGCCGAGCAGGTCGAGCCCGTCGCGGTGTGCATCGCCCGCCTCGTAGGCGTGCCACAGCGCCTGTTCGTCGTCGAACGCGAGCGGCGGCAGCGTATCGAGCTGCGTGCCGTCGACCCAGCCCATTCGCCCGAACCCGCCGATATAGCGCAGCCGCTCGATCTCGAGCGCCCAGAACGCGAAATCGCCGAGCGCGAGATAGCGCGCGGCGTCCGGCTCGTAGCGCAGGTAGCGCGCGGTGACGTGCGGATCGTCGCCGAGCGGCACGAACCGGCCCAGCAGCGTCGCGCGCTCGGCGTTCAGGACATCGCCGTCGCTTGCGTCGACGACGAGGAAACCCGCGCGCGGATCGGCAACGAGATTGCGCGTGTGCTCGGCCAGGCCGCTCACCAGGATCACCGGCCGATGGCTTGCATCGGGTGCAAACGGCACGACGGTCGGATACGGAAAGCCCTGCGGCTCGCGCGTATGGGTGGCGAGCGTGCCGAGCGCGCAGCGATGCAGCAGATGCAGGGCGAAGGCGGGATCGATGTTCAAGCGGACTCCTGCGGTCGAAAGGCGGCGCGTCGGGCATGCCGCATGCGCGTTGATGTTACCCGCTGGCGCCCCGCGCCGCGCATCGGCCGAACGGCCAGCGCGCGGCAGGAACGTAAGCGGTTCGATAGAATCGGACCCATCCGACGGGCGCCGCGTGCGCCCGTGCATTTTCCTGACGAGCCTTCCCGTGTCCCAATCCTCTTCCCCCGAATCGTCGTCCCCGTTCGCCGCGCCGCCCGACGCGCATCGCGTCCTGCCGCTGCCGGCCCGCCAGCGCGCGCGCACCGCGTCGATGGCGCTGTTCTTCGTCGCCGGCATGATGTACGCGTCGTGGGGCGTGCACGTGCCGACCGTGCGCGACAAGTTCGCGCTGAGCCCCGGGCTGCTGTCGATCGCGCTGTTCGCCGTCGCCGGCGGGTCGATCGTCGCGATGTTGAGCATCGCGCGCTGGATCGCGCGCGTCGGCTCGCGCACCGCGTGCCTCGCCGGCGGGCTCGTGATGTCCGCGTGCGCGGCGCTGATCCTCGTCGTCCCCGACTACTGGATGCTGCTCGCGGTGCTCGCGCTGTTCGGCTTCTCGATGGCGACGCTCGACGTCGCGATGAATGCCGAGGCCAGCGCGGTCGAAATCGCGCTCGGCAAACCGATCATGTCGTCGCTGCACGGGATGTTCAGCATCGGCGGGATGGCCGGCGCGGCGGCCGGCGGCGCGCTGCTGTCGGCCGGCATGGCGCCGGCCGCGCATCTCGCGCTCGCGGCGGCGGTGGGCGCCGCGGTGCTCGTGGCCGCGAGCCCGGCCGTGCTGCCGCACGTGCCGCATCACGAACAGGCGCACGGCGGCGGCAACCGCTGGCGCTCGCCCGCGTTGTGGATGCTCGGCGGCATCGCGCTGATCGCGCTGATCGCCGAAGGTGCGATGTACGACTGGGCGACGGTCTACATGCGTGACGTGGTCGCGGCGAGCCCCGCGCTCGCGAGTGCCGCGTATGCGGCGTTCTCGGGCGGGATGGCCATCGCGCGCTTCGCGGGCGACGCCGTGCGCGCCCGCTTCGGCGCGCCGCAGCTCGTGTTCGCGAGCGCGTCGCTCGCCTGCGCGGGGATGATCGGCGCGCTGCTGCTGCCGTATTCGGCCGCGGTGCTGACCGGTTTCACGCTGATGGGCCTCGGGCTGGCCAACATGATGCCCGTGCTGTTCGCGGCCGCGGCGCGCGTAAAAGGCATCCACGCGGCCGAAGGGCTCGCGCACGTGGCCGGGCTCGCGTATTTCGGACTGCTGTTCGGTCCGGTCGCGATCGGCGCGGTCGCGCAGGCGTCGAACCTGACGGTCGGCCTGTCGGTCGTCGCGCTGTGCGCGGCGCTCGTCGCACTCGTCGCGCCGAAGGTGCTCGCGCACCTGAAGATCTGACGGCGCGGCCGCACACGCCGGCCCAAAAAGAAAGCGCGCATGCGTTGCCGCATGCGCGCTTTCACCCTCCTGTCGACCGCTTGTCGATCGCGCGTCGCGTTACATCTTCACTTCGTCGAGCAGCGACTTCTTGCCGCTCTTGTAGTTGTACAGCGAGATCACGCCGTGCTGCAGGTCGCCCTTCGAGTCGAAGGTCGTCGTGCCGATCACGCCCGTGTACTTCGTCGCCGGCATCGCCGCGAGGATCTTGTCCGGGTCCGTCGAGTTCGCGCGCTTCATCGCGTCGGCGATGATGTACACGGCGTCATACGTGAACGGTGCATAGATCTGGATCGGCTGGCCGAAGCGCTTCTCGTACTTCGCCTTGAACGCGTTGCCGCCCGGCATCTTCTCGAGCGAAGCACCGGCTTCCGAGCACACGATGTTGTCGGTCGCGTCGCCGGCCAGGTCGGCCAGCTTTTCCGTGCACACGCCGTCGCCCGCGAAGATCTTCGCGCGCAGGCCGAGCTGCTTCGCCTGTTTCGCGAACGGACCGCCGGTGGCGTCCATGCCGCCGTACATGATCGCGTCCGGG